>JAFUXZ010000040.1 GCA_017470795.1 Paludibacteraceae bacterium | reverse complement strand
CGACACCTGCGTCACCTACGACCACAACGAAATCCGACGGCATGCCGCCTCATACAGCCGGGAGGAAGTAGGACGCCGGCTGACAGACCTCTACAAAGAAATTCTCAACAGCACAACGTAAAATACGAACACATCATGCGCAAATCAGTCTTCATCCTGCTGACCATTATGAGCATCAGCCTGCACGCCCAACAGGCGAAGCAGATTGTCGATATGATGAGTCAGCAACTGCAGGAATATCCGCAGGAGAAGGTCATCCTGCTGACCGACCACGACCGGTATCTGCCCGGGCAGACTATCCACCTGTGCGTTATGGTGCGCGATGCTGCGACACATGCGCCCAGCGGAATGAGCCGCTATGCATACGTCGAACTGACAGGAACGGACGGCATCGTACAGCAGCAGCTGATGCTCTCCGGAACAGAGGGAACGATGGCTTCACAGATGAAACTGCCTGCCGACCTGCCCACCGGGCGCTATTGCCTGCGGGCCTATACACGATACAGCAACGCCAGCACTCCTGAATATGAGACGCTGCGCCCGATTATCATCGGACGCGAGAAACGGCCTGAATTTGAACGCCCGGCCGGAAAAACCAGCATCACGGCAGGCCGCACACTGCAGAGCACGGTGCGCAACAAAAAACTTTACGTCCGCATTCACACCGACGCTGCGACCCATCCATACCTGCTGCTGCACTGCCGCGGCATGATTTACTACTGCGCACAGACAGCTCCACAGACAGAACTGAAGTTCAAGACCGACAACATCCCTGCCGGAGTCAGCCAGATTACGCTGCTGGACGACAGTCTGAACATCATTGACCAGGAACTGGTGTACATCGACGCACCTGCAGTTGAGCTCAAAAGCCGCGTCACACGCCTGTCGACCGACAGCATTGAGGTGGTCATGCAACTGCCGCGACAACTGAGCACCGACACTGCCCTGCTCTGTCTGAGCATCGACACCGCCAAGATCAAATCAGACCTGCGCAGCCGGCTGCTGTTGCTCTCCGACCTGAACTTCCCCCTGAGCAACCCGCTCCCGTTGACCAACACCCCACAAGGCCGATATGCCCTGTCTGAACTCCTGCACAACGCCAACTGGACACGCTATGACCTGCAGTCTGTGATACATGGCGACCTGCAACTGCCCGTGCGCGAACCCGAGCAGTGGCAACACATCTCCGGCTCTGTGGTTATGACACACGGTGGAGAACCCGAAGCGGCTACGGTTGACCTGCTGTCTCTGCAAAACGGCACATACAACGGCACGCATACTGACCTCGACGGGCGCTACGCCTTCGACTCACTCGACTTCCGGGCAGGAGCGGCCTTTGTTGTCCAGGCAAAAGGCGACATCAGAGGACGACAAATACGCATCAAATCCGATGCCGACGAACTGCCACTGATCAGACCCGACCACCGCCGGATATGGGACAATCCGTTTGCCAACATCTTTGCTCCCTACGACAGCACCTTCGAAGGACGACAGATGATGCTCGGAGAGATCGTCGTCAAGCACCGACGCAAACGCAGACCTCCAGAGACGCGCGAGATACAGACCGAATTTGCCGATGCTTCATATGATCAGGACTTTATTGACGAGGTCAACGCGACCTGCCTGCACGACCTGCTCCGTCGCATTCCGGGCATGCGCATCATTGGTGACAAAGTGTACATCCGCGCCGCCACAAGCACAGTGGAGCATCTCCCTATTGTCATCGCCATTGATGGAGTACTCATGGACTACGAATACAACCTCGACGACGTCCAGATGCCCGATGTGGCACGCGTAGAAATCTACCGGACCGGAACAACGGCCATCTGGGGGCCAAGGGGCGGAAGCGGTGTCGTCTCCATAACGACCAAACGAGCCGGAGGCATAGTGTTCAACCCCAACCGGGACATGCGCGTAATTCGACCGCTCGGATATACGCCCTACGAGCCCTCCCTCAACAGTCTGCACAGCGACTGGATACCGGCCGTACAGCTGACCGCCGAGCCTGTCGTCCTGCGCATGAGATGCCCGCAGGGAGCAGGGCTCAACATACAAGGAATCAGCAACAACGGATGCGTCATCGAACAGCATCTCAAACCATAAACAAAGACCGGGAAACATTTGGCATGATACACCAAATCATATACCTTTGTACATACTAACGTCTCAAAACTACTACTATGGCGCACTACACCTGCCGACAAGTCGGCACACGCTACATTGTGAGCGTTGACAACCACGCAGATCTGATTCCTGCACTGACCGAGTTCTGTGTAGACAAGAAGATTGCCGCAGGCATCATCAGTGGCATCGGAGCCGTTGACCGCGCACGGTTGGGCTTCTTCGACTTTGACAAACGGCAGTATGCCGAACAACTCTATGAAGAACAGATGGAGATGGCCTCACTGAACGGCAACATCACTACCAAAGACGGGCGTCCATACCTGCACCTGCACGCCACCTTTGGCAAAAAAGACTATTCGGTGGTAGGCGGACATCTGGTTGGCGCACGCATCTACGGGGCATGCGAATTGTTTATCGAGACCATTGACCAGACCATCCTGCGAACAATGGACAACGAAACCGGAATCAACCTCATCAGACTCTGACAGCAACATGACACGCCATGCCCTCATCATGGCAGATGCGATTGTCTTCGCCATTCCTGCCTGCATCATCACCACTCGCGGAATCAAGTCATACGCATCGATATGGCCTCTCGGACCACATTGGTGGTATCTTCTGATAACCGCATTGATTCTTCTGGGGTTCATACCCATGTTCACAGCAATCGTCCGCCGATACAGCCTGCGCATACAGAACCTTGACGAAGAACGCCAACCGTTCACCCAGATGTTCCCCATGCGCGGATGGATACTCGTCATATTCATGTCGTGTCTGGGCATCGTGCTGAAATTCTTCCACATACCGACAGTCTTCTACGCCATATTCTATCCAGCCCTCGGCACGTCATTGCTCGTTGGCGCAATCCTGTTTGCAGTCATGGCCTGCAAGACCTCTCCAAGGGAAAAGAACTAACAAGAAAAAAACTAATATCTTAACAACAAAAGAGAACACATGACCGAATTTCACTACCAACCCATGTTTCCGCTTGGTGAAGACAAGACGGAATACTATCTGCTGACCAAGGAGTACGTTTCTGTCAGCGAATTTGAGGGGAAGCCCATTCTGAAGATTGCACCCGAAGGCCTTGAGATGATGGCCAACGCAGCTTTCCGCGACGTAAGTTTCCTGCTGCGCCGCTCACACAACGAACAGGTCGCCAAAATTCTTCATGACCCGGAAGCATCAGACAACGACAAGTATGTGGCTCTCACATTCCTACGTAACGCCGACATCTCAAGCAAAGGGAAACTTCCACTCTGTCAGGACACCGGAACTGCCATCATCCACGGCGAGAAAGGACAACAGGTATGGACCGGATATGTCGACGAAGAGGCATTGTCGAAAGGTGTATTCAAAACCTACACAGAAGAGAATCTGCGTTACTCACAGAACGCTCCGCTTGACATGTACAAAGAGGTGAACACAAAATGTAACCTGCCGGCACAGATAGACATTGAGGCCACAGAAGGCATGGAGTACAAATTTTTGTGCATCACAAAGGGAGGTGGTTCAGCCAACAAGACATACCTGTATCAAGAGACCAAGGCACTGCTTACGCCGGAGAAACTCGTCCCGTTCATGGTGGAGAAAATGAAGACTCTCGGCACCGCCGCCTGCCCACCCTACCACATCGCATTCTGTATCGGAGGAACAAGTGCAGAACGCAATCTGCTCACCGTCAAACTGGCCTCAGCCCGCTACTATGACGACCTGCCGACCACCGGAAACGAATATGGGCGCGCTTTCCGTGACATCGAACTTGAGAAGCAGGTGCTGCAGGAAGCGCACCGCATCGGACTCGGTGCACAGTTTGGTGGCAAATACATGGCACACGACATACGCATTATCCGTCTGCCGCGCCATGGTGCAAGCTGCCCCGTAGGCATGGGCGTAAGCTGTTCCGCAGACCGGAACATCAAGTGCAAGATTAACCGCGATGGAATCTGGATTGAAAAACTGGACGACAACCCCGGCGAACTGATTCCCGAAGAACTTCGTCAGGCCGGAGAGGGTGACGTGGTTCGCGTCGATTTGAACCGACCGATGGAAGAGGTTCTCAAGCAGTTGGACCAATATCCGGTATCAACACGATTGAGTTTGAACGGAACAATTATCGTGGGCAGAGACATCGCTCACGCTAAGATAAAGGAGCGGCTTGATGCCGGAGAACCCATTCCGCAATATCTTAAAGAGCATCCGATATATTACGCCGGACCGGCAAAGACACCGGCAGGCATGGCCTGCGGCTCAATGGGACCGACTACTGCCGGACGCATGGATCCGTACGTTGACCTATTCCAAAGTCATGGAGGAAGCATGATTATGCTTGCAAAAGGTAACCGCTCACAAGAAGTCACCGATGCGTGCAAGAAGCATGGCGGATTCTACCTCGGGAGCATTGGAGGACCGGCAGCCATTTTGGCCCAGAACAACATCAAGAGCATCAAATGTCTTGAATATCCCGAACTGGGAATGGAAGCCATCTGGCAGATAGAAGTCGAAGACTTCCCGGCATTCATCCTGGTAGACAACAAAGGCAACGACTTCTTCAAGCAACTTCGCCCATGGCCTGCCACAAACTGATCAACTAATCAGACACAAACATCATCGCCCGGCTCTGCTAAACGAGAACCGGGCGATGGTTTTTCTTCAAATCGGGATGCAGGACCTACGCTTTGCTCTTTATCAGGTTGATAAATTCCTCTCGGGTCTTCTGCTGATTAAACGCACCTGTAAAATCGGACGTCGTGGTGATGCTATGCTGCTTCTGTACGCCCCGCATCTGCATACAGAGATGCTGCGCCTCCACAACGACCATCACGCCAAGCGGATTGAGCGTATTCTGAATACACTCCTTGATTTGGGTCGTCATGCGTTCCTGAACCTGCATACGTCTTGCAAAGACTTCCACCACACGGGCAATCTTGCTCAGACCCGTAATCTGTCCGTTCGGAATATAGGCCACATGAGCCTTACCAAAGAAGGGGAGCAGATGATGTTCGCACAAGGAATAGAAATCGATATCCTTCACAATGACCATCTGGCGATAATCTTCTTTGAACAATGCTGACCGGAGCAACTCTTCGGGATCCTGCTCATATCCCTGCAACAGGAACTGATATGCTTTGGCAACACGCTCCGGCGTTTTTACCAGCCCCTCACGATATACGTCTTCGCCGAGGAGCGAAATCATTTGCCGGACATGCTCTTTGACCTGATCGGTCTTATGAGCGTCATACTGAAACGTATCTTGACGTGACATGCTACTTTATTGTGCTGTAATATCATCGGGAACAGCGTATACATCACCCCTTAGTTGAGGAAAGGCTTTGATGATGGATACACACAAGGCTTCGGCTTCATCTTTGGTTCGGAAATCACCCATACGGACCTTCCAGAAAGGAGCCTGAAAGAAGCGGTAAGTGCTGATATTGGGGAAGGCATTAAGCATTTTAGACTCCATCTGAATAGCTTCAGGTTTTGCTGTCCGCTGATTATTGCTGGAAAATACCTGTACGCGGAAGCCACGCATTGTGGCAGCTCTGCGGGCTCCAGAACGATGTTTTTCTTGATTGATCAAGCGGTAGACCCGTTTATCCACAGAGATACTGAACAAGGGCTGACCGCTCGCGTCAACGCGCCCGCTCATCTCGCTGATAATCTCGGGAGTAGCAAGCAATGCCGCCGAATCAGGAACAGATGTCGTCTCAACTGTTTGAGCCCACAGTGTGGAAACGCACAACATCAGTCCGATCAACAGGAAAAATTTTCTCGTCATTCTGTGTATGCCTTTTGATAACTTATGCCGCAAAGGTACATGTTTTTGCCTTGTAGGACAAATCAGAAACCACCACGCCCACCAAATCCGCCATGTCCACCCGGATCGGTCGGACCGCCACCGGTTCCCGGTCGTCCTCCTCCCTGATTGCCTCCGGTGCTGTTAGAATAGACATAGCCGGAAGTTATGCTGAACGAGCCGATCTGTGAACCGCCCGAATAAGTGCCGCCAGTGTAGTAGCCGTATAGTTCGGTTCCTCCGCTGATTGTTCCGCCAGTATTGAGTTTATAGGTCGTTCCCGCCTTCATGTCCGGCGAACTAAACAGTAATCCGAAATCACTCGAATAGGCACGCAGCGTCTTCAACAGAAGCAAAGATTCCGTCCCGTCAGTAAGCTGTATGGCCGTTCCTGACGACAAACCACTCCCTGCATAAAACACCGTATACTGCGATGTCTGCGAACCCTGTGGGTAGCAATTCATCCCCTTTCCGCCGATACCGACAACTGTTCCGCCCGTGATGGAGAAATTGCTGTTATTATCTACATCTATACCTTCCTCAGGACTCGTGCTTCCAATTCCGACAACAACTCCTCCCGAGATAAGTATCGTGCCATTGGAATCAATACCATCATTATTGGTGGCATAAGCGTAGACGTTGCCGCCGGATATATTTATTGCTGACGCAGCATTGATGGCGTCGTCGTAGCTCTTCACGACTACCCATCCTCCTGAGATATTGACGGTTGACTTGCTCTCCAAGCCCTCACTACCTTCACTGCCTGTGGCAGCAATGACCAGATCTCCTGCACAGATATTGACAACACCTTCAGCACGAACGCCTTTGCTATATGTATAATCGCCGTTATACGAATAACTCGATCCTGATGTGCTTACATAAACGTAGCCGCCGTTCATCGTGAAGTAATCATCAACCTTAATACCCTTGGCGCCCCGACCCGAGGTGGCAATTCGGACAGTACCATTGTTGCAGTAAAAATTGGCAGCCTTGATTCCCGTTGCTGAAGCGACGTCTTTATCGGTCGTGTCATAATATGCCGCACCCGTTGTACAGAGCGTTACGACGCCACCACGTACAACACAGTTGCCGACGGCCTTCATTCCTTTGGCACCCTGTCCATAAGTATATGCACGCACGACGCCTGAAGTTATCAGGATACTGTCCTGGCTATTCAGGCCATGTCCTTTTGCCCCGGAGGTTATCATTGCCACCTTACCGCCCGTGATGCGGATAGAACGGTCGATGTCCGTAGCGGCATAACTGGTCTTGACGGCATCGTTCTCGGATGTGATATAGATATTTCCCCCGGAGATATTGATACTTCCTTTGTCAACCTCCATTCCGTTTCCAGCCGCTTTGAGGGTGAGCGTGCCGCCACGCAGATAGAGCCCATCATTAGCATGCAGGGCATCTGACACATTGGCTGTCAGATTCATCACAACACCACGCCGTGTGCAGATATAGTCATCTGAGGCCACGGCATGCTTGCAGTTGCCTGTCACATTAAGTTCTCCGGCTCCGCTGAAAAGCAACTTACCGTTAGCAAAGACGGCTCCCTTCTGATCTTCACTGCTCACAGCATATGAAGCTCCGTCGCTGATTGTATTTTCCGTGCCGTCGACAAGAACAACGTATGCGCGCTTGTTGCTCTGCAGATTCAACGCCGGTCCATCCACATTGCACAGTGTCAGACCATTCAGGTCCACTTCATACTTAT
>JAFUXZ010000039.1 GCA_017470795.1 Paludibacteraceae bacterium | reverse complement strand
GGGCAGTCTGCGCCGGCAGATGCGGTGTGGCGGAAGTCTGCCTTGTCTTCATGGCCGTCGGTCGTGGAGTGGTGCAAGTGTCAGGTTCGCTCGCCGCCCGCAGGTGCGAACGGTGGCAAAGCGTTACGGCACGTTGCAGCCGGTGGAGATGACCTCATGCAAATCGTCCGGTCTGCCGGCTTCTGTTGGCAGACCGGGCAGGATGGAATATGGAGTGTTAAGTCCGGCGGATGTGGACAGAGCGGGCGGATATGGCTGTGTTTCGCCCGTATTCTCGCTTCGGTCTGTTGCTGCCTGACCCTTGCTGCAGCCGGATTGGGCAAGGCCTTTGTGCGGGCTCATGCTGTTGCTGTCATCATCCGGTAGCAGACTGCGTAAGTCCGGCAGATGGAGCACATGGACATGCACGGTCAACGCTCCCTTTCAGCAAAAGATGGTGGGACTCATGCTTCATGCCTTACGCGCACCAATCCGGCGTTTGGCGAAGTTGAGCACCTGCTGTATGCCAACACCAAATGCGATTCCGGCAACGACATAGAGCAAATGTGTACGCCACAAGCCGCGCGGCAGATAGGTGTACCAGATGTTGTTATGCCATTCGACCGTGTCAAAGCCGTGCAGCAGGCCTGTGTGCTGACTGACCGTGTAGAAGACAAGATTGAGTAGGAAGAAACCGAGCAGATGGTTGATCATTGTAGAGAAAGTGCTGTCTGCCACAAGGTTTACGATGCGGCTTCTGCCCATGCTCGGCTCAAGCACCTTTGCAACGCGCAGCCAGAAGGCAATGCCCGAGAATGCAACAACAGATACGAGCAGGGCATTGTGCGTGAAGTTGCCGAAAGCAGGATTGCTCCATGGGATAGCGCCTCTGGCTATCAGCAGGAACATCCAGAAACAGAAGAGAAGGGCAAAATAGGTGTCGTTCGACAAGGTGTCGTGGCGCTCGAGCATTGTCCGGTAGTAATTGCCAGCCTCGTAGAACATGACGAAGTATAAAAAGTGGACAAGCGTGAGCCATCCTCCTTTATGCATCCCTCCGTTGGAAAGCAGCACACTGCAAACGCCCATCAGCAGACCGACAGCAAACCATACATGATTCGACCGGCGGCCATGATACGCCATCCGTGTGAGCAAGGCCCACATCTGACTCAGAAATAACGGTGCGACAAACCAGCCTGCGAGGTTTAAGCCGTACTGATGACCCGTGATGAAAGGTTCAACAAACAGTGTGCGAAGGGTCACATTGTCTGCCGACCCGCAGATGCTGAATCCGAGGTGAGCCAACAGCAGGGCAATGCCTGCATACAGCACGTTTCACACAAAATAGGGGACAAGCAGGGAGCAGAACTTCTTGCGGACGAATTGCACAGGCGACTTCCAGCAGTCGGTGCGGAAGAAGTAGCCCGAAGCGAACACGAAAAGGCCTATGTGATAAGCGTTGTGAGGCACCCAGTCATTGAGTAAACTGACTCCTCCACCTGCATGCCCGGCAACAATCAGCACCATGCCTATGGCGTACAGCAACTTAAAGCGATAGTCTGTTTGATGTGTTCCGTTCTCCATGCTCTAACTGATGCATGTCTCCCAAAACCTTCCCCTGATACACAGCCCCCGGAAGCATATTTGATAAAAAGATATGCAGATTCGGTTCTGCCGTATACATAAAGAATAGGCCTGACAGTCATGCGATTTCTGATTTCTTTATGACTGTCAGGCCTTTGTCTGAAAGATGTTTTGTGATTTCTGGCTCTGTGGAAAGATGACTGATTGAAACGTCTTCAAGCAATCAGCCCCAGGAAATCCTGACTCAATAAGCCCATTTGAGATATACGGCTCCCCAAATAAAGCCGGCTCCGAAAGCCGTCAGCAACACATTGTCACCCTTGTGAAGCTTGTCAAGATTCTCCCACAGACAAATCGGTATGCTTGCCGCAGACGTGTTTCCAATGTGCTCAATGTTAATCAAGACTTTCTTCGGATCAACACTTGTGCGTTGTATAACCGCATCGATGATGCGCAGGTTTGCCTGATGGGGCACAAGCCAGTCGATGTCTTCCCCCTTGAGCTGGTTGCGCTCCATAATGTCAGCGCAAACTTGAGACATGTCAGTTACAGCGTGCTTGAAGACATTACGCCCGTCTTGGAACAAAAGATTCTCGCGATTGCGGATGTGTTCTTCTGTCACAGGTGATTCCGAGCCGCTGTGCTTCAGATTAAGATATGGGTAACCTTGTCCGTCTGTGCGGATGATGAAATCCTGAATGCCGACTTCCTCTTCCGTAGCGTCAATCAAAGCAGCAGCAGCACCGTCTCCGAAAAGCGGACATGTGGAACGATCCTGATAATTGACGAAGAAGGACAGTTTCTCAGCGCTAATGACAAGAACACGTTTGATGCGACCGGACTCGATGTATCCGGCAGCAATGCTCAAGCCCGTGATAAAACCTGAACAGGCGGCTTCCATGTCGTATGCAAAGGCATTCTTGATACCAAGTGCACCGCAAATCTTGGACGCTGTTGATGGGAACAAGTTGTCAGGCGTTGTCGTAGTGCAGATGACAGCCTCAATGCTGTCAAGGTCTATCTGCTTCCTCGAGAAGAGATCTTTGCATGCTTCGACAGCCATGAAAGACGTTCCCTTTTCAGGGTCTTTGAGGATATGACGCGTCTTAATACCGACCCGTGACATAATCCACTCGTCATTCGTGTCGACCATTCGGCTGAGTTCCTCGTTGTCAAGAATGTAGTCGGGGACGTATCCGCCTATGCCAGTGATGGCTGCATGAGGTTTTCCCATAATTGTTGACTGTTAACTTAATAATAAAGCTCTAAAAAACGAATTTTAGAGCTGCTTGTTCGCATTATGCTTCAACTACTTTTTCAATAGCGAGCTTTCCGCGATAGTAACCACACTCACCACAAACCGTGTGGTAGATGTATGTAGCTCCGCAGTTAGGGCAAACAGCGAGTGTGGGGGCTATTGCTACGTCATGAGTTCTTCTCTTGGCCGTACGTGTCTTGGATTGTTTCCGTTTAGGATGTGCCATAGTTGTTCTTATTTTAATTTGTTATTGTTCAATATGGTTTTCAACTTGTCCCATCTGGGATCTGTCGTTTGATCTTCTGTGTTTTGGGTCTCATCATTGATGATGTAGGCAGTCATACCGGGGTTACACTGACCGTCATTGTGTGTGTGCTGAATCGGAATGGCGAGTGCAATCTGCTCATAGATTAGCCATGACAGGTCAATCATGCCGATGCGCTCATCAATGATTACGAGGTCGTCGCTTGTGTCTTGTTCGTTGCCGAACCTGACTACGATGTCGTCGTTTCCCTCAACGTGCTGCTCCATGTCATCTAAGCATCGGTCGCAGGGGATGATGACGGTGCCGCTGGTGCTGTAACTGATGTTAAGTAGTCGTCGTGTGCATCAATGATGACGTG
>JAFUXZ010000038.1 GCA_017470795.1 Paludibacteraceae bacterium | reverse complement strand
CACAACGCGGAAGAGTCCCATCACAACATATTCGCCGCAGAACAGACAGACATCATAAGGGCCAAGACAGCCCCCCTCCCCCACACCTCAACCAAACCCAACAGCCACACAACCATCCTCTAACGCACACAACGCAAGAAAGAACCCCTCACAACATATTCGCAACAGAGCGGACAGACATCATAAGAGCCAAAACAGATTCACCCTCTCCTCCACGCCTCAACTAAACCCGACAGCCACGCAACCATCCTCTCGCGCACACAACGCAAGAAAGCCCCCCTCACAACATATTCGCCGCAGAACAGACAGACATGTAAGACGGACGAAAAAACGCCGCTCAAATCACATACTCCTGACTCCCCCAGATCCAATCCCCCTTGATAATCGACAATAGCTAAAAGATTAGTCTCCCGGAACAAATGACAAGCAAGGGGAGCACTGATTGTACTCCCCTTGCCTGTCATTATAATAAAGTTCTGCCTTATTCTGCAGCAGCTTCAACAGCAGGTGCCTCTGCAGCTGGTTCGGCAGTCTTCTTACTCGAACGACGCGTACGTTTGGCTTTCTTCGGTGCAGACTCCTTGAGCATGTTCTCGTTGAAGTCAACCAGCTCAATGATACACATCTCAGCAGCATCGCCAAGACGGAAACCGGTACGCAAGATGCGGGTATATCCACCAGGACGGTTGCCAATCTTATCAGCAACCACTCCGAACAACTCCTTAACAGCCTCTTTCTGCTTCAACAGAGCAAAAACAAGACGACGGTTGGAGGTGTTATCTTCCTTTGAGCGAGTCAGGATTGGCTCTACATATACACGAAGAGCCTTGGCTTTAGCCAATGTCGTGGCGATGCGCTTGTGCATGATAAGTGAGCATGCCATATTTGACAGCATCGCAGCACGATGAGAGGACGTACGTCCAAGATGATTAAATTTCTTATTATGTCTCATTGTAGTTATTCTTTATCCAATTTATACTTAGAAACATCCATACCAAACTGTAGGCCGTGCTTCTCAAGCAACTCATCCAGCTCGGTCAATGACTTCTTGCCAAAATTCCTGAACTTGAGCAAATCGCTACGATGATAAGACACAAGTTGCCCCATCGTCTCAACATCTGCAGCCTTCAGGCAGTTCAAGGCGCGAACCGAAAGATCCATATCCGTCAACTTTGAGTTCAGAATCTGACGCATCTTAATGGTCGCATCATCAAAGTTCTCATCGTTTGCATCTACAGGAGCCTCCATCTTGATCTTGTCGTCCGAGAACAACATGAAGTGATATATCAAGATGTTGGCAGCTTCACGCAATGCATCCTTTGGCGAGATAGAACCATCAGTGGTAATTTCCAAAGTCAACTTCTCATAGTTGGTGATTTGCTCCACACGATAGTCCTCTACGGAGTATTTTACGTTTACAATAGGAGTAAAAATTGAATCAATCGCCAATACACCAATCTCATCATTGGGCTGACGATTCTCCTCTGCAGGCATCCACCCACGACCCTTATTGATCGTAATGTCAATCTTGAAGTTGGCCTGAACATCCATCTCTGCAATCAACAGGTCAGGATTCAGAACTTCAAAATGTTGCAACTGACGATTCAAATCACCAGCCATGAATGCCGTTGAGTTTGAAATCTGCAACGTGATGCTCTCAGTCTCAATATCCGGAGTGATATGTTTGAAACGAACCTGCTTCAGATTGAGAATCATGTTGGTCACGTCTGTGATGACACCGGGAACAGTGGCAAACTCATGATCCACTCCCGAAATCTTAATCGACGTGATAGCATATCCCTCTAAGGAGCCAAGCAGCACACGACGCAGTGCATTACCTATTGTAACGCCATAGCCTTGCTCTAATGGGCGAAATTCAAAAGTTCCCTTCGTTGGAGAGGCCTCCAACATTATCACCTTGTCAGGTTTCTGGAATGCTAAAATTGCCATGGCTTAAAATACTAATTATTTAGAATACAATTCGACAATCAGTTGTTCCTTGATGTTCTCGGGAATATCCTCACGAGCCGGCATATGCAGATAAGTACCTGCCAACTCACTCTCATTCCATTCAATCCAAGGATACTTACTGTGATTGAAACCGGCTAAATTGTTGGCCACAACCTCAAGAGACTTCGATTTCTCACGAACAGCAACCACCTGACCGGGCTTTATGATACACGAAGGAATGTTCACCACCTTACCATCAACCGTAATATGGCGATGACTTACCATCTGACGAGCAGCTGCACGTGTCGGGGCAATACCAAGGCGATAAACAAGGTTGTCCAGACGAGATTCCAACAACTGAAGAAGAATCTCACCCGTAATACCTTTCGAACGTTGTGCATGCTCAAACAAAATGCGGAACTGACGCTCCAACACCCCGTACGTATATTTTGCTTTTTGCTTTTCAGCCAACTGCATGCCATATTCAGAGGTCTTCTTACGACGATTCTGTCCATGCTGGCCGGGAGCGTAATTTTTCTTAGACAACACCTTGTCGGGACCATAAATCGGCTCACCGAACTTACGTGCTATTTTTGACTTGGGTCCAATATATCTTGCCATTTTACTGCAATTTTAATTATAATTCTCAATTATACCTTTCTGCGTTTGGGAGGACGGCAACCATTGTGTGGCAACGGAGTAACGTCTACAATCTCCGTAACCTCAATACCTGCACCATGACAAGTACGAATCGCCGACTCACGGCCATTACCCGGTCCTTTTACATACGCCTTAACCTTACGCAAGCCAAGATCATATGCAACTTTTGCACAATCTTGAGCAGCCATCTGAGCTGCATAAGGAGTATTCTTCTTTGAGCCGCGGAAGCCCATCTTTCCTGCTGAAGACCACGAAATTACCTGACCTTCACTATTTGCCAATGTTACAATGCAATTATTGAACGACGAATAAACATGCAGTTGGCCTACGCCATCCACCTTTACCGTGCGCTTCTTGGCTGCAACAGTTTTCTTTGCCATAAATAATGATAAATTTTACTTGCTAAAACTCGCAATTCAATTAAACTACTTCGTTGCCTTCTTCTTGTTAGCAACAGTCTTCTTCTTTCCCTTACGCGTACGGGCATTGTTCTTCGTACTTTGTCCACGAACCGGAAGACCAAGACGATGACGAATACCACGATAGCAACCGATATCCATCAATCGCTTAATATTCATTTGAACCTCCGAACGCAAATCACCTTCTACCTTATACTTGGCACCAATGATTTCACGAATCTTAGCTGCTTGGTCGTCAGTCCAATCTTTCACCTTGATGTTGACGTCAACACCGGCTTCTTCCAAGATTTTTTTTGCACTACTGCGACCTAATCCGTAGATGTAAGTCAATCCGACTTCCCCACGCTTATTCTGGGGCAAATCTACTCCGACAATTCTTATAGCCATAATGTTT
>JAFUXZ010000037.1 GCA_017470795.1 Paludibacteraceae bacterium | reverse complement strand
TAAAGTAGGCTGGCTTGTCGGGCGTTCCCCAAAGGCTGACCCCACAGCAACCGAGGTCCAGCATCATGCCGCAGACAATCGCTTCGACTATGGCATCTGCGGCGGGCTCGGATTTGAGTTACACCCGAACCGGAATGCCTTTTTCGTCGAAGCACGTTTTTACATGGGGCTCTCCGACCTGTACGACAACTCAAAGACAAGTTACTTCGGCTCCTCCGGCAACATCAACTTCACATTTAAGCTCGGCTGGCTGTTTAATGTCAACAAATAACTCACACCGTCCAACAGACCGACAAACCCAGTCGCAATCCGACGAATGCACGCCCCTGTCTGCTGTGCATTCGTATTGTTTTTAGCCCATAGATACGCCACCCAAACCACCGCCACAACAATGACAGCCAAAAGGATTCTCGACTTTGTTCGCAACTGGTCATTACCCGTTGCCATGACTATCGGATTAGTTTCCTACTTTATCTACACCGGAATACACGCCCTCGACGGCACACATCACGTCGTTCATCAGACCGTTGGCATCCTGCAGCCTGTCCTGCTGTTCACGATGCTGTTCCTCTCCTTCTGCAAGATTGACCCGCACGACATGCATTTCTGCCGATGGCATCTGTTGGGATTGCTATTCCAAACCTGCATGTTCCTTTTGGGAGCATGGATTACATGGGCATTAGGCTCCTCTGAATATCGGCTATGGGGAGAAGCCGTCATGATAGCATTCATCACCCCTACAGCCACAGCATCTGTGGTCATCACGGCTAAACTTGGAGGAAATCCGGCCAGCATCACGACCTATACCATTTTGGTAAACCTGCTCGTAGCCACAATTGTTCCACTGATAGTGCCACTCATGCCAATGCACCAAGGTCTGGACTTTATACCTTTATTCCTTGAGATAATCAGTCGGATATTCCCCATGCTTGTGCTCCCCTTGCTGCTTGCCTGGTGTGTCCGCCGGTTCTCTCCACGTCTGCTCGCACTTCTCCAAAAGCCAAAAGACCTCGCATTCCACCTGTGGGCTGTTGCTCTGTGCATTGCCTTTGCCGTCACCACACATACCTTTATCAACGGGCGAATGCCGCTACTGGTCGGCATGGGGATTGCCGTCATTTCGCTCCTTGCCTGCGCTGCACAATTTGCGTTAGGAAAATATCTTGGCAAGATGGAACATGACCGCATCAGTGCCGGACAAGCCCTCGGACAAAAGAACAACATCTTTGCCATCTGGATGGCATACACGTTCTTCGACCCCGTATCAGCCATCGGAGGAGGCTTCTACATGATCTGGCACAATGTGTACAACAGTTACCAACTATGGCGTGCCAGAAAATACGGAAACGACATCCTGCAGTGAGCCATCTACGCCGTGCACAGCCCGCTTCAAGTCAATTTTTCTACATTTTCCGCAAAAAAGACTATTACGAGTCCCGTAGTTAGGCCTATTTTTGCATGCGTAAAATAGTATCTATTCGACATATCCATGAAATATATCCTTAAAGCAAGTCAGTTGGCCTTTATTGCTGCCATGCTGCTTATGCCACTTGCCAAGACAAAAGCACAGACCCCTTCGACCGAAGGCAAAGAATTCTGGGTAACACTCACCATCGGTGACAACAACGAAAACAAGAAAGAGTTCCTCCCCTACCTGGCTGTGTCCGCAAAAAATGCATGCACAGTCAATGTCACGAACCCCAATACCGGATGGACTAAGACCTACAATGTCGGGAACAATTCCTGGACCGAGATAAAAGACATCCCGTTAATCCAATGGTACCCGAGCACCTCAACAGATAATGCACAGGACCCAAACCTGTCTGAAAACGTCTACAAAAACGGATTGATTGTAACTTCAACCGAAGAAATCTCTCTGTTCTCTGCCCATCGTCAAAAATACTCTTTCGATGCCTCCAACGTCCTTCCGACCACGGCACTGAGCGACAACTACATGACGCAGGATTATCCGCCAAGTGAACAGCGGGCATGCTTTGTTGTCCTTGCTACGGAAAACAATACGACTGTCGAAATCACTCCCACCGCAGAGACTGTTAAAGGGAAAGCTGCCGGATCCACATTTACCATTCAGTTGAACAAAGGGGAGACATATCACGTCCTTTCCAAACTGCAAGGAGAGCAAGAAGACTCTAAGGTTACGCTTTCCGGAACGCGCGTTCATGCCCGTGACGGCAAGAAGATTGCCGTCTTCAACGGATGTGTCCGCACACGCATCCCTTCGTATCGCGCCGCTCGTGACCTGTTGTACGAACAAGCCATGCCGACAGCCTACTGGGGCTCTAAATTTGTTGTAACAGCATCGCAAAAAAGAAACGCCGACCGCGTACGTATCACAGCCCTCAACGACGGAACAACCGTCAAGATTGATGGGGTTGCAAGAGCTATCTTGAACTCATCCGAGACCTACGAATTCGAGTTACAGCAAGACGCATCTACACTCAAGCCTGACACGAAGAAAGAACCTACCCCTCCTGATTACTACTCGGGCGATGTATGTCTGGTTGAGACCTCCTGCCCTTGCGCTGTGTACCTTTACACACTTGGAACGGACTATGACAAGCCGGCTGGTGACCTTGGCGACCCGTCAATGGTCTGGATCAGTCCGATTGAACAGCGTATTCGCGAGATTACGTTTGGTGTTATGGGAACGACCAACACAACTGAACATTATGTAAACATCGTAACGGAAACTTCCAACGTTTCGAGTATACAAATCATAGACAAAACAGGGGCCAACATACTCATGAACCCGAGTGCCGTATTTACTCCCGTTCCTTCCGACCCCACCCTCTCATACGCACGTATTGGTGTCACGCGGACTACTCCCGGCGGCGAGAACCCTGCCTACACGCTCAAATCTGAGGGCGGTTTTGTGGCACACGTCTATGGCCATGGTGATCAGGAATCGTATGCCTACTCCGTAGGTTCGGCTACTGTAGCGCGCTCTATCATGATTGAGGGGACAGCTCTCCCTTCCGGAGCAACTTCCCCCGTTAGCTATTGTGTAAACGAACCGATTCATTTTGAGACAAATTTCGGTAACAACCGCGTAGACTCTGTTACCTGGGATATGGGCGATGGCGTGACGCTGACGAGCAATGACTCCTCATTCTACTACACATACGACGCTCCGGGATGGTATGACATGATTGCCATCACGAAGACCACCAATCCGTGTACAGGTGATGTTTACCGCGACAAGATTTTCGTTACGTTCCATGTAACTTCACCCAAGTTCATTCACCACTATGCCACTGAATGTTCGGACATCATTGACAATTCCGCGAAACAGTCCCTCCGCATCGACACTCTTGTGTATGCTTGCGACAGCGTAGTATACAATCATGTTGCGGTCAACTACAAAGCTGATACTACGCTGCACTTTGTCGTTGAGGACGAGTACATACACGTGAACGGGCAGAAATACTACAATTCGACCGTGATTGACGGAACCGTTCCGCGTGCATTATCCGGTTGTGACAGTGTGATACACTACGATGTGCACATCGTACAGTGTCTGAATCTGAACATCGACTATATAGAGTCGCCAATATGCCCTGACGAGCAGAATTCATTTGGTATCGGATACACGATAACCAAAGGCAACTTCTCTGACGTCACGATTCAGTTTGACCAGGCGGCTCAAGCGGCAGGATTTATGAACGGAATTGTCAGCTACACGAATAAAGAATTCCGTATTCCGCTGCCTTCCAGCCAGACACGTCCCGGATACTATACTGCAACGATGACCTTTGTTGATGCCGAAGGATGCAGTGACCGCACAGTCAACATCGCTTTCACCGTCAACTATCCGAAGACCGTCTTCGCACAGAAGTGGGACGATGTGTTAGCCGTGTATAACGATCGGTATAACGGAGGATACACCTTCTCGGCATATCAGTGGTATCAAGACGGAATGCCGATACCGGGAGCAACCGAACCCAACCTGTATCTCAAGGACAAACTGGATTCTGTGTTCTACTCTGTTGAGTTGACGCGCATGGATGATGGTGTGAAGGTGATGTCCTGCCCCATGATTCCGACGGATGTCAGCAAGAAGCCGAGCAGCAAGGCTCTCGTCAGTCCGAACTATGTACACCATTCCGAATCGGTTCAGGTAATCTCCAATGCCGCAGGCACTGCCGCCTTCTACGATGCACTCGGCCAACGGATGTCAGACGCCTTGATTCAAGAGGGCACAAACAGCATACATGCTCCCCGACACACAGGTTCATACGTCATGCGTATCCAGTTTACGGACGGAACAATGCAGAGTATCCCAATCCTTGTCAAGTAGAGTTGTACACACGAAAACAAATCATCGGGGTGCGTCAGATCTGACGCACCCCGATGATTTTTAGTCTGCCATCAAGGCTCACGGCCATGCCAACGAGCATGCAATACGCCACAGCAGCCACTGGCGCCTGACTCCTTCTACAGCAGGTCACGCATTACCTGCTTCGCTATCTGCTCATCCGTCATGCCATCACAGTCGATGATATACCTGGCCTGTTCATAATATCTTATACGATCTGCGAGGTGCCTGCTGATAAACGAGCGCAGGTCCTCGCCGCGCAGTCCGGCCATCAACGGGCGCTTGTCGATGCCCGACAACTCCGCCCGGATGGCAAGGTTCTCGACGTTCCAACGCAAATAGACCGTGACTCCGGTCTGGTTCATGAGCGACATATTGTTGGCGTAACATGGCAGCCCACCGCCCGTAGCGACCAGAAGGTTTGTCTGTTGGCAAATCTCCCGGAGCAGCTCATGCTCCATCTTTCTGAAAATTTCCTCCCCAAATGCCTTGACCAGCTCATAGCATGACTTGCGGCTGCGCTGTTGGATTTGCTCGTCCGTATCGATTGAGGGACGTCCTGTCTGCTGTTCCAACGCGTGCACAAGCGTTGACTTCCCCGATGCCATGTAGCCGATGACGTAGATATTCATTCTGCACGTTCTAATCCGTCAGATTCGGCTGACAGATGATTTTTCCAGTTGTTCTGTAAGTTGTTGGACGGCCTGGCGGATACGCTCCCTGTCCCAATCATTGGCGCGTTTGAGCTCAAAGATTTTTGCATCAACCAGCATCCTGTACCAGAAGCCTTGCAGGATGTGCCACACAAAGCCTGTGCCCCCGTCCAAGAATCCCAGTCGGATAAAATAGCGGTACCAATGATTCAGAAACGGCCGGATGAACAGAGGCATGCGGGCATACTTCACTTTCAGCCACCGCTTCCGTTCTTCTGCCGAACCCATCAGACGGGGCTGCACCTGCTGTTTAGAGCAGTCCATCCCCAACTCTGTCATCAACAGATCCAGCATCTCATAGGTTGCATATCTGTTGTGCTTCTCCGTCCACCATGTCAATCCGTTGAGGTTTGCATCCACCTGATCACCCGCTGATACGCGCATCGTTCTCCCGTCTGTCAGCCGGATATGCTCATCCTGCCAGCGTTGTTCGCACATGCCGTGTCCGCGTCGAAAGACCTTCAGCGTATAGCGCGGATACCACCCTCCGTGACGCAGCGGACGCCCCATAAAATCAATACGCCGACGCACGTACAGACCCGTCAGTTCAGAATCGGCATGCATAATCAGATCGCGTACGGCCTTGCCCAATGCTTCTTCTACATATTCATCAGCATCAACACGCCACACCCAATCAGACTGCACGCCACATTGCGTCAGCGCATAGTTAAACTGAGCTGCAGGGTTTGTCCATGCATGCTGCACCACGCGTGCTCCGGCCTGCTGTGCCAGCCTGACCGTCTGATCTGTCGAATAGCTGTCAACGACGAGCATCTCATCGCACACCGAACGCAGCGAAGACAGGCAGCGTTCGATATGCAGCTCCTCGTTTTTGGTCAGGATAATGGCTGTGAGCGTCATGTCGGTTGTTTGATACGGGCAAAGATAGGCGTTATCTGCCTAATGCACAACGCGCTGCCCGTCACGCATCTTTCCCTCTTTCATCACGACAAAGACAGAGGCTGACACATGGTTTCATGGAGTCTCTGCATGAGGGGAAAGCACGGAGCGGCTGCCTGCTGCCGTTCTGCCCGAATGGTCTATTGAGTAGGAAATACGAAGGTAAGTCTGACGCCGCCAAACACATTGTGGACATTCTGTCCGTTGGCATGCTCGCTGCGGAAGATGTGCGTCAGCACGACATCGTCTGTATTCGGAACAGCGGAGGGAGCCACGGAAGTGTTAAAAGCATAATATGGCAAGTCAGAAGTATGTCCCCGATGCAGATTCAGCAATCCATAGTCGAGGTATACGCCCAGCCTGAGATGCATGCCGTTATGCACTGAAGCGCGTCCGAAATGCACACGTTTTCCCTTCAGCGGAATCAGCAGGCCGGCCTCTAACGAAGCATCTGCGTCAATGCCGCAATCATAGCGCGGACCCTTACGTACGACCTGCTTGGTCCAAAGATCATCGTGAACAGTCCCTGCGATGTCGCAGGTGCGCGCTGTGACGTCAGCGCGTGACCGCGTGTTGCCGAAAAGAGCAATGTTGACCTTGCCTCCGACCAAAAAGTAGAAATGCTCAAAGCAGGCTCCCATCAACACAGGGAACCGGATATAGCCTTGCCGCGACTGATCATATCGGCCGGTGAGCGTATACTTGTAGTACGTGTCATCCGTCCCGACCTTAAAAGGTTCAGAACTCATGGAGCGTTCCCACGTCCCGACATTCTGGAACAGAAATCCTGCCCCCACCTCCAGCAGGTAGTGACCGGCCTGAAGTTCGTATGACAAACCGCCTCCGCCGGTCTCTCCGGGCGCCCGGTTGAAACCCACATTGGCCGTCATACCGGTATAACCGACCTCTGCCCATACGCCCAGACCAGACACGACGTCTACCTGTCCAGACACAAGCACCCGGCTCATCAGGCCGGCAATTATACACAGGAGATATTTAGACTTGCGCATACAGTGATTCTGCTTATCATGGCACAAAGACATACTCATACATAACGCTTTCGGCTACAAAGGTACGATTTTCAAGACACAGAGCGACATTTCATAAGACAAGACCCCCCGAACAGGCCTTACTGATTGAGAAAGAATGCAGAATAATGCGTAATTTTGCACCATGAATCTACAAGAAGAAATCAAGCGTCGTCGCACCTTTGCCATCATCTCACACCCCGATGCCGGCAAGACCACCCTGACAGAGAAACTACTGCTCTACGGAGGAGCCATACATGTGGCCGGAGCCGTCAAATCGAACAAGATCAGAAAGACTGCGACAAGCGACTGGATGGAAATAGAGAAGCAACGCGGCATTTCGGTAGCCACCTCTGTCATGGGGTTTGAATACGACAATTACAAGATAAACATCCTTGACACCCCCGGCCATCAGGACTTTGCTGAAGATACCTTCCGGACACTCACAGCCGTCGACTCGGTTATCATCGTAATAGATGCCGCCAAGGGCGTCGAAACGCAAACCCGCAAACTGATGGAGGTCTGCCGTATGCGCAAAACGCCGGTCATCGTGTTCGTCAACAAGATGGACCGCGAAGGACGCGATGCATTCGACAATCTCGATGAAATCGAACAGGAACTCGGGATTCGCGTACGCCCGCTCTCATGGCCAATCGGCATCGGACAGAATTTCAAAGGCGTATACAATCTGTACGAACAAAACCTGAATCTGTTTACGCCCAACAAACAGACCATTTCCGAACGACATGAGATTACTGACATCACGAGTCAGGAGATTGACACCCTCGTAGGTGAACGGGCGGCACAAAAACTGCGCGACGACATCGAACTCGTTGAGGGAGTATACACCGCCTTTGACCATTCCGAATACCTTGCGGGAAACCTCGCACCGGTCTTCTTCGGTAGTGCGCTCAATTCGTTTGGCGTCAAGGAACTGCTTGACTGCTTTGTCCGCATTGCGCCCTACCCGCAACCAGTTGAGGCCATCGAGCGAACCGTCAATCCGATGGAAGACAGATTCACCGGCTTCGTGTTCAAGATACACGCCAACATGGACCCCAACCACCGCAGCTGCATCGCCTTTGTGAAGGTCTGCTCCGGATGCTTTGAGCGCAATGTCTACTACAAGCACATACGCCAGCAGAAGCAGCTCCGATTCAGTGCGCCGACAGCATTCATGGCACAAAAGAAAGAAGTGGTTGACGAAGTGTTTGCCGGTGACATCGTCGGACTTCCCGACACCGGAAACTTCAAAATCGGCGACACACTCACGTCAGGAGAAGACCTGCACTTCAGGGGGCTACCGAGTTTCTCGCCCGAAATGTTCAAATATATCGAGAACGCCGACCCCATGAAGCAAAAGCAGCTGGAGAAAGGCATTGCCCAACTGATGGATGAAGGCGTGGCGCAGTTGTTCGTCAGCCAACTTAACGGACGGAAAATCATCGGCACGGTCGGTCAACTGCAATTTGAAGTCATTCAATACAGACTGGAGCATGAATACCAGGCACTCTGCCGATGGGAACCGCTTCAGCTGTACAAAGCCTGCTGGATAGAGAGCGACGACGAACAGGAATTGCGTAACTTCAAACTCCGAAAGGCGCAGTTCATGGCTACAGACCGTGATGGCAGGGACGTATTCATGGCCGATTCGCGCTACGTGCTCCAGATGGCACAAGAAGACTTCAAGCACATCAAGTTCCACTTCACGTCAGAATTCTGACAATCACGACACACACCTTGCCAGGCACATCACCTGAGGAGGTACATCCACAGTACTGAGAAAACGCATCTATCCCCAAAAGCCTTCCGCCATGCGCTATTTTATCCGACTCTGCTACAACGGCTCACGCTATCACGGATGGCAACGCCAGCCGAATGACGTGTCGGTGCAGCAGACACTTGAAGAAGCCCTGCAGACCTTGCTCAGGGTCGAGACTCCCGTTACAGGAGCCGGGCGGACAGATGCCGGGGTGCATGCAGAAATGATGGTTGCCCACTTCGACACCCCTGCTGCCATTCAGCCCGACGACCTTGTGCAACGGCTTAACGCACTGCTTCCACAAGACATCGCAGTACAGCAGATATGGCAGGTTGCAGACGAGGCGCATGCCAGGTTTGATGCACAGAGCCGGCGTTACGAATATCGCATCACATTCCAGAAGGCGCCCTTCCTGCAGGGAATGGTCACACTGATGCACGGGACACTCGACTTTGAACTCATGAATCAGGCCGCAGCACAACTGCTCCGATACACCGACTTCACCAGTTTCAGCAAACTGCACACACAGACACACACAAACATCTGCCACATCAAGCATGCCGCATGGATGAGAAAGGGCGACACATGGATATTCAGCATTGAGGCAGACCGATTTCTGCGCAACATGGTCCGCGCTATCGTCGGCACTCTGTTGGAGGTCGGACGTCACAAGATAGATATCGAACAGTTCTGCAAAGTGATTGAACAGAAAGACAGACAAGCTGCAGGGACATCAGTACCTGCCGAAGGACTCTATCTGGTTGACATCAAGTACTGAAAGACCCCTATCAGAAACATCAGTCCGCTGAAAACAAAACGCTGACTATAATCAACCCCGGTTAACCCCACAACAGAATAAGGCCTACAGACGATGTTGCAAGGACTCGTAATAAAAAGTGCAGGATTTACCTTTACCGTACGCACCGACGACGGGCAGGTACACGACACCTGTCGCATCAAAGGCAACTTCCGTATACGCGGCATCCGAACCACAAGCCCCGTTGCCATCGGCGACATTGTCAGCATCGAGCCACAAGCAGACGGGACAGCATGGATAACAGGAGTGCAACAACGACGTAACTACATCATACGGAGAGCCAGCAACCTGTCAAAAGAGTCGCAGATTATGGCTGCCAACATAGACCTTGCTGCACTTGTGGTGACGATTAACCACCCCAAGACACTCTTTACCTTTGTCGACCGCTTCCTGTGCACCGCTGAAGCCTATCGGATACCGGCCTGTCTGATATTCAACAAAACGGACCTCTACAATCAGGAAGACCTGTCAGAACTTAAATACAAGGAGCAACTCTATCATAGTTTAGGATACGATTGCTATCGCACCGTCGCTCTACAACCTGACAGCACACGTACACTGGCAGCAGTTTTCAAAAACAAGACCGTGCTGCTGGCAGGCAACTCCGGTGTCGGCAAGTCCACACTGCTCAACCAACTGAGTGGCCAATCCGTCGCCCGGACAGCCAACCTTTCGACAGCCCATGACAAAGGCATGCACACAACGACCTTTACAGAGATGTATCAACTCCCGGACGGAGGATGGATTATTGACAGTCCCGGAGTGCGCGGCTTTGGCATGGTAGACATGAAGTCGGAAGAAATCGACCACTATTTCAGAGAAATCTTCCAACATGCAAAAAAATGCCGATTCAGCAACTGTCTACACCTTAACGAGCCCGGATGCGCAGTCCTTAAAGCCGCCGAAGAGGGGCTGATTGACCCATGCAGAATGGAGAGCTACTACAGCATGATGGAAGAATGTGAGCAAGGAAAGTACAGATAAAAAACGTTGAAATGCAGCACTATGAGATCTAATTTTTTCATCATCCTGTCGCTTGGTGTATTACTTACCACATCAACATACGCACAGCAGGTCGTGCAAGTCGGGAAAGGAAGTTATGCCTCCTATACACCACTCGCAAAATGCAAGAGCAATGAACACGGAGGCGATCAGAGCCGTTACATGCAATATCGGAAATTATACATCAACGAGCAACCCGGACAGCCGATTCCGACCAATGACTGGTGGACCGACATGATTAAGGAGACGCAGCCTTACAGCGGGCACTTATGGAGTTACCCGCAATATGTCGAAGCCAATGCGACTGGCGTCAGCATTGCATGGCCAGACTATTGGATTCAGAACGGGACAGAGATGAAACCGACCACAAAACTTAACATCACTGGAACAGACTTTCACCCCGCAGAAGCCATCGCACAGACATGGCATGACTGGGACATGAGTTTCAGCATGTCTGACGGAGGAAAACAAATGTTTG
>JAFUXZ010000036.1 GCA_017470795.1 Paludibacteraceae bacterium | reverse complement strand
CTCTGTCGTCTTGCTTCCTTCACATAAATATCAAAACAATACAGCAATATGCCAGAAATCAAACAACTCACTTCACGTGCTCAAAACTACTCGCAATGGTATAACGACTTGGTTGTCAAGGCCGATCTGGCCGAGAATGCCGCAGTGCGCGGCTGTATGGTCATCAAGCCCTACGGATACAGCATCTGGGAAAAGATGCAGGCCGAACTCGACCGGATGTTTAAGCAGACCGGCGTGCAAAACGCCTACTTTCCCCTGCTGATACCAAAATCCTTTTTGTGTAAGGAGGCTGAACACGTTGAGGGATTTGCAAAAGAATGTGCTGTCGTGACGCATTACCGACTGAAGAATGACCCCAGTGGCAAAGGCGTCGTTGTGGACCCTGATGCACGACTCGAAGAAGAACTTATCGTCCGTCCTACTTCGGAGACCATCATCTGGAACACCTATAAGAACTGGATTCACTCTTATCGCGACCTGCCCCTGCTGTGTAACCAGTGGGCCAACGTGATGCGATGGGAGATGCGCACCCGACTGTTCCTGCGCACTGCCGAGTTCTTGTGGCAGGAAGGCCATACGGCACACGCCACAAGCGAGGAAGCACTGCAGAAAACCATTGAGATGATCAATGTCTATGCGGATTTTGTGGAAAACTTCATGGCCATACCTGTCATCAAGGGCGTCAAATCGGCCAATGAGCGCTTTGCCGGTGCGGTTGAGACCTACTGCATCGAGGCACTGATGCAGGACGGCAAGGCTCTTCAGGCCGGCACCTCGCACTTCTTGGGGCAGAATTTCGCCAAGGCTTTTGACGTGCAGTTTGTCAATAAGGAGAACAAGCTCGATTATGTATGGGCAACATCATGGGGTGTCAGCACGCGGCTAATTGGGGCTTTGATCATGACACACTCTGACGACAACGGGCTCGTACTGCCTCCCAACCTGGCGCCAATTCAAGTGGTCATTGTGCCGATATACAAGAACGAAGAGCAGCATCAGCTCATCGTCAGTCAGGCCAACCGGATTGTTGAGCAACTGCGCAGGGCCGGTGTCAGCGTCCGCTTTGACGACAATGACACAAAGAAGCCCGGTTGGAAGTTTGCAGAATATGAACTCAAAGGTGTGCCGGTGCGTCTGGCCATGGGCGCACGCGACATCGAAAACGGCACCATCGAAGTGTTCCGCCGCGACACCATGGAGAAACAAACCCTGCCGATGGACGGCATCGCAGAGCATGTTGAGCAGCTCCTCAGGGAGATTCAGCAGAACATCTTCAAGAAGGCGGCTGACTTCCGCCAGAGTGTTACGCGCGAAGTAGACACATACGATGAGTTTAAGGTAGAGATCGAGAAAGGCGGATTCCTGATGTGTCATTGGGACGGAACACCGGAAACCGAAGAACGCATCAAGGCAGAAACAAAGGCCACTATCCGTTGCATACCGATTGATGGTGACAAAACACCGGGACGCTGCATGGTTACCGGCAAGCCCTCGGCACAACGCGTGGTGTTCGCTCGCAACTACTAACGGGGGAAGGCAGGACGAAACTTATGCACCTCCCAAAAAATACATACCTTTGAACCCATTAAAAGACTAAAAACATGACACAAAAAGCCCCCGACTGCATCTACTGCCAGCGCAACCAGCAGCAGAAAGACATCATGATCGAAATCTGCGACCTGAACGTCTCCACATTGTTCTTATTCAAAGAGCAGAGCTATGAAGGCCGCTGTGTCGTTGCATACAAAGACCATGTCAAAGAGTTGTTCGAACTGTCAGTAGAAGAGCGTAACGCTTTCATGGACGATGTCTGCCATGTAGCAGAAACACTCAGCCGCGTGTTCCATCCGGCCAAGATCAACATGGGCATGTATTCCGACAAGTTGGCACATCTGCATGTCCATATCGCTCCGAAATATGAAGGCGGACTTGACTTTGGCGGAACTTTCCAGATGAACCCCAACAAGACCTTCCTGTCTGACGAACAATATAACGCCCTGATAGAGAAGATCAAGCAGGCCCTTTGAACAACAAGAACAATAAAAACATTAACAGACACCGATATGAACGTTGACATTTCAGGAAAAATCGTGGCCGTTCTCGAACCTGTAGGCGGCACCTCCAAATCGACCGGCAATCCATGGAAAGCCCAGAGTTATGTGATTGAAACGAAAGAGCAGTTTCCGAAGAAAGTTTGCTTTGAAGTCTTTGGTGAAGACCGTATCAATCAGTTTGCCATCAAAGAAGGTGATGAATACATCGTATCGTGCGACATTGAGTCACACGAGTATATGGGTCGATGGTACACACGTCTGCGGGCGTGGCGCGTACAGCAGGATACCCAGGCCATGATGCCGCCGTTTAATGGTCCGCAGCAACCTGCCACTCCTCCGACAACGCAAGGCGCAGCAGGCCCACAAACCGCCCAGTTTGACTCAGCCGCCGGCGATTCAGAAGGAGATCTGCCGTTCTGACATCATACAACACGAAAAGCGCGTGGGGATATACCATCTGGCATATCCCCACGCGTCTTTAAGTCAATGGACCCCTTGAGTGGAGGTATATCCATTTTAAGGCTCAACAAGTTCGCCTGACCAACGAACATCTCCTTGAGGACTATACACCCCAACGTTTATAGCTGAAAAGCGTCTTAATGTAAATAAGATTATCCACCAATCTGCCTGTCTATAAAATCGAGACAAAGGGTCCCGTCAGCCAATTTGTTCACTGATAACAGATATTTCTTGTCAGAGATCTCTTTCGAGCTGAGAGAGATTGTCCGATTTGTGAAATCTACCCTTACGATGTTTCCTTCCTCTGATGTAAATTGACAGTAACGGTCATAGGTATTGTTGGTTTTCTTGTTGACAACAGACAGTTTTCCATGCCTTCGTGAAAAATTCAATAAGGTCTCAGACGAGATAACCGCAGGGGCGTCTTTTCTAATGGCCGATGATAGCTCTTTTTCAAAAGAGAATAAAGTCTCTTCGACATCTGATTCGGGCTTCGATGATTGAGTATATCCTTTAGTTAGGACGTTGTTGGATTGGTTGTCGGATTGATCTGGAAGGGGAGCATCGTCCAAGGGGAGATTTGATAGCTTCCTTTTCATCCGAAGTTTATACATGTATCTGCCTCCTATAATGCAGAATGGAATGAAGACAATAGCCAAGAATAGAATTAATAGGTTAGTGTGTATATGATGATCAAAGTCATCATCGGCTATTGGCCAACACAGCCAGCCAAGCGTCCAGATTCCATATGCGATTAGGGCAATCTTGTTGTTGTCGGATAGTTTGGCTCGTGTTGATTGCTGTTGCTTTTCGGCAGAACCCTCCGGTGTTATGCTAGCGCCGCAGTACTTGCAAAAAACGGAGTCATCCTCAATTTGTTTGCCACATTTCCTGCAATACATAATAATTATAAATCTACGTCTGTTATTTCTTCTGTTTGCTCCCTGCCTGCATAATCACCTGTTTGTCTCTTATCCGCTGGCAGCTTCGGCTCTGCCGAAGCATTGGCGAGTGCTGATGCAGATGAATTATCGGGTTGATTCAGTGGATTCGGACCATATTTGTTTTCTCCTTCTGTACTGGCACGTAGCGTGGCAAAGAAGACCCAGAAACTGGCAAAAAAGTCTAAAATAGGAATCAAAAGGGTCAAAAGAGATACCCCACTTTTATCGACATCGTGCAATCTTCTAATCAAGACACATATACTGGGAATCAGCGTAATAACCAGAAAGAAAATGAAGAGGAGGCCAAAGGGGCCCTGAAAAAAATCCCCTTTGACAAAGGCGAGGCTTATACATACTAAACAGATTTCACAAACCACCAGAAAGAGTTGGAAGAACCAATACTCTGCCCTTGATGCCCGGCCGGATTAAGTGGCAAATTTTTTAATCATGCAGGTCTTTACTGCGTCTTTAAATGTCATCATACTTGTTGTGTTTGAATTTAGTTGAACGATTGATATTTGTCAATTTGATGAAATGCTGTGTCTATGGTCTGTTTGAGCAGGTACGATTAGGGCAACAGTCTGGCGCCACGGTTTGTGTAGACGCAGAACAGACTCGTTAAGAACTAAGTGTGTTAAGTTTTTCCGCACAAGTGTTGAAATTTTGTTTCAAGCAGAGGATATTCTCCATTTTTCATCTGTGTGCTCCGTACCATTCAGTCTTCGTTTTCGTCTTCATTGCGTCTGCTTATTGCTCCACAGGAATCTGTCTGATATACGAGGAGCTCAGCTTCCTCCATCAGCCATTGTGCTGGAGCAATCGTCTGTCGTCGGCTCTGTGTAAGGATATAAGGTGTGAAGCCGTCTGTCGCTTTTGTCATATTATGACTTCAACTCTCTCGGCTCCTCTGCTCTCTGTCACGTAGCCGGCTTTCCCTTTCTCGTTTACTTTGACACGAATGTCCTGGGCATAGCCGGATGATAGGTGTCAATGCGCAGAGCATCAACACGAGGGCAATGGGGCACTTCATAGTTTCTTTGTTGCCTATGAGCTCCCCAGTTCAGCGTTGATAAATTTAACTGATTTGTTTTGGTGAGATAAAAAAGACGTGGGAATGTGTCATGTGGTCGGCCAAGTTCGGAAAGAACAAATATGAGTACGGGCAGCACACGTCACTCTATGAGGAAGTGGGCAGCAAATATGGTCTTGATCGTGGCGACAGCATAGACAGACGAAATGTGCAGCACCTTGGCAAGCGTGATTACATCCGTAGGCTCAACAAAGACATACGGCAGTCGGAGAAAGCCATCAAGGGACTAAAGACCATGTTGGAGAACTTGGAGAAGCAGATTGTGGAACGGCAGGAGAAACTGATGAGTCTCGACGTTAAACTGAACAATGGCAAGATAAATCTACAGGAATACGAGGAGGTGAAGAATGGCTTGAAGTGGCAGATTACGGAGCTTCAGAACAAGGTCTATGACAAGACAGTTGCCCTCGGCAGGAAGGAAAGCGAGTTGAAAAAGTTGACCAAGGAGGTGGATGCCGTCAGCAGCGTCATCCAGCCGTTCCGAAACCACAAGGTAGAGTTTGATCCACCAAGGATTACGGAGAAACCGCCTCTG
>JAFUXZ010000035.1 GCA_017470795.1 Paludibacteraceae bacterium | reverse complement strand
TTTGCGCATCCGGCATCTTGATCGGATGCGCAAAGTTGTTGTTCCGGCGCATCCTCAGCGCGGGCTGGTTATCCTCGTCAATTTCAGTGACCGGAAGTTTGTTGATGCTTCGACGGCCAATGAGCGGTTTGGAGACATGCTTAATCAGCCGCTGTACAGTGCGAATGGTGCAACCGGTTCGGCACATGACTATTTCTACGATGCCTCCATGGGGCAGTATGAGCCGACTTTTGATGTGTACGGCCCCTATACGCTTCCGCAACGGATGAGTTACTATGGTCAGGACTACATGACGGAGGGAAATGACCGTAATGCTGTCCAGATGATAGTCGAAGCATGTTCGCTGGCTGCCCGTGACGGAGTTGACTTTAGCCGTTATGATGCTGATGATGACGGGCTGATTGACTTCGTGTTTGTCTATTATGCCGGCTATAATCAGGCCGAAGGCGCCCCTTCGTACACCATCTGGCCACATCAGTATGAGGTGCGCGACACGGCCTCTTTTCATGGCGGATATATGAACCTGACCTCAGACGATTACTCCAACTATCAGTGCACGGCCGACAGCATCACGTTCTCCGGAAAAAAACTCCGTAAATATGCCTGTACCAGCGAACTGACGGGAACGTACGGTGAGGTCATGGCCGGGATTGGCACTTTCTGTCATGAATTCAGCCACGTACTCGGTCTGCCTGACCTGTACGCTACGAACGGGGCGACGCACAAGACGATGGGCTATTGGGACATAATGGATGTCGGATCGTACAATAATGAGGGACGCACCCCTCCGACCTACTCGGCGTACGAACGCATGTTCATGGGTTGGCTCACTCCGACCGTACTGAATGAACCCCAGCATGTCACGCTCGGCAATCTTGCTACGCACAACACCGCCTGTCTGATTACGCAGAGCGGGAGTCATAATCTGGACGGGGCTAATCCGTCGCCGACGCTCTTCTATCTGCTCGAAAACCGGCAGAAATACCGTTGGGATACCTATCTTCCGGGGCGGGGCTTGCTGATTACGAAAGTGAACTACCGACCGTCAGCATGGGACAGCAACACGGTCAACAATACGCTCTCACGGATGGGGGTAGACCTGATGGAGGCCGAGCGCAGTACGCACGGAGCATCAGGCGGCACGGCTCTGGTCTATGATGATGACTATTACGGATCGCCCTCCGATGCATTTCCGACTGCGCATGTCAACAGTTTCACTCCATATCCGGAATATCCTGTCCGCTGCATACAGAACAGGAAAGGGCAGGTCAGCTTTGACTTTATGATGCCCGACGCACCGTGTGATTCATCAGTTGACGACTGTTTTGTGGAGAGTTTTGATCAACTGGTCTCCTCATCCTTTACGTCACTTCAGGCATCATCAGATTTGTCCGCTCCTAATCTTTCCGACCGGGCATTGCTGCTGGAAACGGGTGCGGACAATGAAGGCTGGACCGGTAGCGCATTGCGTGCAGCCAACGGAAGCATTATGCTGGGCGACAGCCTGACGGATTCAGGTGTACTGAACACTCCCTCCCTGTCATTTCAGGGAGATATAGATCTTCTGATCAGTTTGAAGGCGGCAAATCTGTCGGCTGCGAGCAGAGCAGCCTCTTTGCTTGTTGAGACTCCGTCAAATATGGTCTGTTCGACTACCCGCCTTGCAGCCGATGCCGGCGAATATCTGTCTTGCCTCGTGCGCATCAGCGGCTGCGAGCCCGGAAATCAGATTACATTGCGCAGTACGTCAGCCGTGTTGATTGACTATGTCAGCATCTGTCCCCAATATGCCGCTGCAACCGACCTTTGTATCACCGACCAGATTGTGTGCAGGGTGCAGGATGGCAGTCTGGAGCTGAGCCAACCCGGCGTGAAGATGAATGTTGCGATATATGACCTTATGGGCCGGATGGTCTATCGGTCAGAAGTCTATGAAACCTGTCGTGTGACCTTGGAGCATGGTGTGTATGTCGTCCGTATCAATCAGCAGACATTGAAAATCATATTATAACTCACCTCATTATTGCTGCTAAAGATGAAGATTATCTCTTACAATGTCAATGGCATCCGTGCCGCGTTGTCAAAAGGACTGGATCAGTGGATTGCCGACGAACGTCCTGATGTGCTGTGTTTTAACGAGACGAAGGCGCAGCCCGAACAGGTCGATGCCGGCGTGTTTGAGCGTCTGGGCTATCATGTGGTTCTGAACTCGGCCGAGCGGCGCGGATACAGCGGTGTGGCCATTCTGTCGCAACGTCCGGCCGACCGCGTCGTGGCCGGAATCGGAGACGGGCGCTATGATGTGGAAGGGCGTGTGCTCCGTGCCGATTTTGGAGATCTGACGATTGTGTCGGTCTATGTCCCGTCCGGTTCGTCGGGCGATGAGCGTCAGGCTTATAAGATGGATTTTCTTGCTGCCTTTGATACTTATATCGACCAGCTGCGCATCCAGCGACCCAATCTGATTGTCTGCGGCGACTTCAATATCTGTCACAAACCGATAGACATCAATCATCCGGAGCGTCAGGAAGGGGTCTCCGGCTTCTTGCCGGAAGAGCGTGCATGGCTCGACCGTTTTCAGTCGAAGGGGATGGAAGACAGTTTCCGACTCTTTGACACGCGTCCGGAGCAATACAGCTGGTGGAGCTACAGGGGCGGAGCACGTAGCCGCAATGCCGGATGGCGTATTGACTATCATTGGATCAGCTCGACCTTGCGCGACCGTGTGCGTTCGGCATCTATCTTGCAAAGCGTTGTTCATAGCGATCATTGCCCTGTAGTGGTAGAAATTGATTAACTTTGCGATATTTATCGCTTCAGTCAGACCTGCATGGATTTGTCTGCAACCCAATATCTGCAATACATCAACTCACCGAAAGACCTGAAGAATCTGTCGGTAGGTCAGTTGCCTGTGGTATGCGATGAATTGCGTCAGTACATCATTGACCAGTTGTCACAACACCCCGGACACTTGGCTTCCAGCCTTGGCGTGGTTGAACTGACCGTGGCCATCCACTATGTGTTTGATACTCCGGAAGACAGGCTCGTGTGGGATGTCGGCCATCAGGCATACGCCCACAAGATTCTGACCGGCCGGCGTGACCGGTTCAATACACTGCGCCAGTACGGTGGCCTGTCAGGCTTCCCGACGCCGCATGAAAGCGAGTACGACTCTTTTGGCGTGGGGCATTCGTCAACAAGCATCTCGGCAGGGCTGGGCATGTCTGTAGCTGCCCGCCTGCAGGGCAAGAAGAAGCGACAGGTTGTGGCAGTGATTGGCGACGGCTCCATGACGGGCGGACTTGCGTTTGAAGGCCTGAACAACACGTCAATGGACAAGAACAACATGCTTATCGTTCTGAACGATAACCATATTGCCATTGACCCGATTAAAGGAGGATTCACGCAATATCTGGTGGACCTGACGACCTCGCCGACCTACAACAGACTGCGCTACAAGTTCTATCGGCTGATGGTGCGCATGCACATGATTGACGAGAGCAAACGGGGACGTATTCAGAGTTTTAACAACAATCTGAAAACCTTCCTCACCAAGCAGCGTAACAACATCTTTGACGGCCTGAATGTACGCTACTTCGGTCCTGCCGATGGGCACGATGTGTGCAGTCTTGTGCGTATTCTGCAGGAAATCAAGAATCACAAGGGCCCCAAAGTCCTCCATGTGATTACAAAGAAGGGCAAAGGCTATAAGCCCGCGGAAGACTCGGCAACAATCTGGCACGCTCCCGGAGAGTTTAATGTTCAGACGGGAGAACGCATCAAGACTCCGGTTACGGAACAGACACCGCCGCTCTACCAGGAGGTCTTCGGTCAGACACTCCTTGAACTGGCCCGACAGAACGAGCGTATCGTCGGAATCACACCGGCAATGCCTTCAGGGTGTTCTATGAACATCATGCAGCAAGAACTCCCTGACCGCGTGTTTGATGTCGGAATAGCCGAAGGACATGCCGTTACGTTCTCGGCCGGACTCGCCAAGGACGGCATGATTCCGTTCTGCAACATATACTCCTCCTTCATGCAGCGTGCATACGACAATGTGATACACGACGTTGCACTTCAGCATCTGCCTGTCGTGCTCTGTCTTGATCGTGCCGGAATTGTCGGTGCGGACGGTGCGACGCATCATGGTCTGTTTGACTTGTCGTACATGCGTGTTATCCCGGGTCTGGTCGTTGCGGCGCCCTATGACGAGGTAGAACTGCGCAACCTGATGTATACGGCTCAACTGCCACAGATGCAGTGCCCGATTGTAATCCGATATCCGAGGGGAAGAGGCACGCGGGCCGATTGGCAAAAGCCGTTTGAGCCGATTCAGATCGGGCAGGGACGCTGTCTGAAGCAAGGCGAGCATATCGCAGTCTTGACTATCGGAACAATCGGTCACCATGCTGCAGACGCAATCAGACAAGTGGAAAACGAACAGCCCGGCGTCAGGATAGCACATTATGACATGCGCTTCGTAAAGCCCCTTGATGAACAGCTGC
>JAFUXZ010000034.1 GCA_017470795.1 Paludibacteraceae bacterium | reverse complement strand
TGCCAATCGGGGTAGTCACGTTTCAGTTGGAGTTCACGTGCTTTCAGATAGTCACACGGGTCGTATTCGTATGTGATAGCGAGTGGGCAGATGTGAAGTTCTGCCAGGTGGTGTGCAAAATCTCCATGTCCGGCCAGTCCGAGCATCTTGATGACACTATCCTGTGTGCGGTCATCAGAATCCTTTGCCCGTCCTTCGCGCTGTGCGATCCAGCAGCAGTGCTGATTTTCAGTGACGGTGTGATGTATGTATGCCGAGAGGTGCAGGGAGTTGGTCAGCACCTCACGCATGCCTCCTCCGCGCCTTACGATAAAACTGCGGTTGAGTCTCACGAGGTCTTCTATCCATGGCTCGATGAGCAGGTTGTTGCCGATGGCTATCTCTACAGTATGCCGTCCGTTTTCCACAAGGCATTTGTCAAGCAGTGCAGAGTCCAGTATGATGTCTCTGTGGTTGCTGATGAACACATGTGGGCCTTCGTCTATCCGGTCCAATCCGATGGCTCGGATGCCGCTTGTCAGTCGTTGTTCTATCATGTGCATGATGGGGAACACCATCCTGACCTGGAAGTCCTCAATGCCGTTTAGTCCGTTCAGTCTGCTCGTCAGCGAATCACGGTTTTCATTGGGATAGACCGACAGCACAGCCTGCCAAAACCGGTCGGACTGCGTCAGGCGGGCGAGTGTTGACATCAGTTCTTCGTCGCGATAAGCCCGTATGTCGTCAAATGTTGTGTCCATGTTCATTAACCTTTGATTTCGTACAAAGGTAACAAACATTGCGTATGCCTCCAAACGTTCCCCAGCAGCCCGACTATGTCAAATTGACACAATCAAGCATCGGTATTAAGTTGAGAATGTGTCAATTTGTCATATACATTGTGGGATTTTGGTCTGTGGCACAGAGTTTGACTAATCCCTTGCGAGTTCGCGAAGCAAAGTCAGTGAGTGCTCTGATCGGCGGCTTCTGCGACCCGACGGATATAAAAAGCAATGTATAACTCTTAAAATAGGAGATTTGGATTATGTTACCAGTAAGACATTATGTAAGCAACAATTGGCTTCCCACTTTGTTCAATGAGTTCTTTGATAATGAATGGATGAATCGTACGTCAACGACGGCTCCGGCCATCAACGTATCTGAAACGGAAAAGGACTATAAACTTGAAGTTGCCGCTCCCGGCATGACGAAAGAAGACTTCAGCGTCAGCCTTGATCAGGAAGGCAATATCGCCATCGCTCTGGAGAAGAAAATCAACAGGGAGGAGCCGTCTGACAAGAACCGCCGCTATCTGCGCCGTGAGTTCTCGTACGCCAAATTCCATCAGACGATGACGCTTCCTGAAGATGTTGACAAGGAGCGTATATCGGCTCGTGTGAACGACGGCGTCCTGATTATTGATCTGCCTAAAAAGGAGGCTCAGAAGGAAGTTCCTGCTACGCGTACCATTCAGATTGACTGACAACAGACGTCTGAAAGCATAGAAACAGCGGCACCCGCATCAGATGCAGGTGCCGCTGCTGTGTCGTCAGCGTGTTGCTGTCCGGCATCTTTGGAGCATGCTGATTGTTCTGTTCTCCGCCTATGGGTTGTTCCCAACGTTGAAGCTTGCAGCCATGTTGGTGCGCATGCAGATGATGGAGTCGCAGCCCCT
>JAFUXZ010000033.1 GCA_017470795.1 Paludibacteraceae bacterium | reverse complement strand
CGGGCAGCTACTATAATCCCTACAGCGACCCGATCTTCGAATACTTCTTCGGGCCACAGATGCAGCAGCAGCCACAGCAGATGCCGTCGCAGGAAGCCTCCGGGTCGGGCGTAATCCTGAGCAGCGACGGCTACATCGTGACCAACAACCACGTCATTGACCGAGCAACAGAGATTGAGGTCATCCTCAACGACAAACGCACCTTCACGGCCACCCTCGTCGGCACAGATCCGAACACCGACATCGCCCTGCTCAAGGTCGAAGCCACAGACCTGCCGAGCATCAGGGTCGGCAACTCGGACAATCTGCGGGTAGGCGAGTGGGTGCTCGCGGTGGGCAATCCGTTCAACCTTACCAGCACCGTCACGGCCGGCATCGTGTCGGCCAAGGCGCGTAATATCAATATCCTGAACAGCGCGATGAAGATCGAGTCCTTCATCCAGACCGATGCGGCCGTCAACCCGGGTAACAGCGGGGGAGCGCTCGTGAATACGAACGGCGAACTGGTGGGCATCAACACGGCTATCGCGTCGCAGACCGGCAACTATGCAGGATATGCCTTTGCCGTGCCGACCAGCATCGTGAGCAAGGTCGTGGCCGACCTGAAGCAGTATGGCACCGTGCAGCGTGCCGTGCTCGGAGTGCAGATTCAGGACATCGATGCCCAACTGGCGCAGGACGAACACCTGGAGACCCTCGACGGCGTCTATGTCGCAGGTGTGCAAGACCTCAGCTCGGCGGCTGCGGCAGGCATCAAGAAAGGCGACGTCATCACGTCCGTTGACCAGAAGAAAGTCACCTCGTCGGCCGAACTTCAGGAACAGATTGGGCGTCACCGGCCGGGTGACAAGGTCAGCATCAGCGTGCTGCGCGGCAAGGACACCGTCAACTTCACCCTCGAACTGCGCAACAGTCAGGGGACAACCGACATGCTCAGCAAACCTGCCGACTTCGAAGCCCTCGGCATGACCTTCAAAGACCTCGACACCGGCACCGCCCGCCAACTCGGCATCAGCTACGGCCTGCAGGTCAGCACCGCCAAGGGGGCTGCCGCACGGGCCGGCATACGCGCCGACTTCATCATCGTCAAAGCCAACAATACCGCCGTGCGTTCCGAAGACGACCTCAAGCAAATCTATCAGGCAGCACAGAGTGCGGGCGCAATGGATAAGGTCCTCTTCCTGCAGGGCATCTATCCCAACGGCCGCATGGCCTCATACGTCGTAGAGGTAGAATAAGACAGCCCGCAGAAACAGACACCCTCCGCCATGGCGGCCACCGGCAGCATGACGGACGCTTCACCGGTCGGCAGACGTGCAGCGGCATGCACCTCTGCCGACCGGTGTGTACGCAGCACTTCTGCCGTCCTCGCTGCGTACATTTCAGAATCAGAGTTTTTTTTCATAACTTTGCACGCTTAATTCATAGAGTGGAAAAGAAGGATGGAATCGCAGAAAATCAGAAATATCGCGATTATAGCGCACGTCGACCACGGCAAGACAACGCTTGTCGACAAGATGCTGCTGGCCGGACACCTGTTTCGTGACAACGAAAAGACCGGCGAACTGATACTTGACAACAACGAACTTGAACGCGAACGAGGCATCACAATCCTGGCCAAGAACGTGTCCATACAATACAGGGACTACAAAATCAACATCATCGACACTCCGGGTCACGCCGACTTCGGAGGAGAAGTTGAGCGCGTTCTCAACATGGCAGACGGCGTGCTGCTGCTCGTCGACGCCTTTGAAGGACCGATGCCGCAGACACGCTTCGTGCTGCAGAAGGCACTGCAGATGAACCTGAAGCCCATCTTGGTGATCAACAAGGTGGATAAACTGAACTGCCGGCCTGACGAAGTGCAGGAAGCCGTGTTCGACCTGATGTGCAACCTGAACGCAACGGACGACCAGCTGGACTTCCAGACCATTTACGGATCGGCAAAGAACGGCTGGATGAGCAAGGACTGGCGTAAACCAACGCAAGATATCACCCCGTTGCTCGACGCAATCATTCAATACATCCCGGCGCCCCCCTATCTGGAAGGCACGCCGCAGCTGCTGATTACATCGCTGGACTACTCCAGCTATGTGGGACGTATAGCGGTAGGACGCGTTCACCGCGGCACCCTGCGCGAAGGCGCAGATGTCACGCTGGCCAAGAAAGACGGGACGATGCTGAAACGCCGCATCAAAGAACTCCGCACCTTCACCGGCATGGGACACACAAAGGCCGCCGAAGTGCACTCCGGAGATATCTGCGCCATACTCGGGCTTGATGACTTTGAGATAGGCGACACGGTGTGCGACGCACTCAGCCCCGAACCACTGAAGCCTATTGACGTTGACGAACCCACGATGTCAATGGTGTTCACCATCAACGACTCTCCATTCTTCGGGCAAGATGGTAAGTACGTCACGAGCCGGCATATCCACGAACGCCTCGAACGCGAGTTGGACAAGAACCTGGCACTGCGTGTGGAACGTGAAGAGAACAGCGACCTGTGGCACGTCTACGGGCGCGGTGTGCTGCACCTCTCCGTACTCATCGAGACCATGCGGCGCGAAGGCTATGAGCTTCAGGTCGGACAGCCGCAGGTGATTATCAAAGAGATAGACGGCACCAAGTGCGAACCCATCGAGGCAATGACCGTCGTAGCTCCAGAAGAAGTGAGCGGCAAGGTGATTGAGATAGCATCGCAGCGTAAAGGCGAGCTCAAGAGCATGGAAAAGATCAACGACCGCATACAGCTTGAGTTCATGATACCTGCACGCGGCATCATCGGCCTGCGTAATCACCTGCTGACCATCTCGGCCGGAGAAGCCATCATGACGCACCGGTTCGCCGAATATCAGCCGTGGAAAGGAGACATCGAGAAACGCGTCAACGGATCGCTTATCGCCATGGAAAGCGGAACGGCCTATGCATATGCACTCGACAAACTGCAGGACAGAGGACGTTTCTTCATCAACCCACAGGATGAGGTGTATGCCGGACAAGTGGTCGGCGAGAACGCAAAGGAAGGGGACATCGTCATCAATGTTACAAAGTCGAAGAAACTGACCAACATGCGCAGCAAATCGGCGGACGACAAAGCCACACTGCCTCCCCCAATCATTTTCACACTCGAAGAGGCTCTCGAATACATCAAGGACGACGAGTACGTCGAGGTAACACCGAAGCACCTGCGCCTGCGTAAAATCATCCTTGACGAAACAGAACGCAAACGCGCCAACATCGCAGCACAGGCACGGCGCGAATCAATGGCACAGCAAAACTGAAAACACAGCATAATCAAAATAACAGAAACATAAGATGAACATCACAAAAAAAGAAATCGACAGCCTGAACTTCACGCTGTTGATGGAAATCGCCCCGGTCGACTACGCAGAAAACGTCGACAAACAACTGCATAAGATGCGCAGCAAGGTCAACATGCCCGGCTTCCGCCCGGGGATGGTGCCGTTCGGTCTGGTGAAGAAAATGTATCAGAAGTCAGTCATGGCTGACGAAATCAACAACCTGTTGAGCAAGAACCTGCAGGAGTATGTTGAGAACAACAAGCTGAACGTGCTGGGTGAGCCGATGCCTAACGACGAACAGACGAAAGCTAACTTCGATACCGATGAGACTTTCACGTTCGCATTCGACCTGGCCGTCGCCCCCGAGTTCGATGCCGCAATAACAGCAAAGGACGACATCACCGAGTATGACATCAAGGTCGATGACGACATGATCGAGCGCCAGATTGAACAGGTCAGACAGCGCTTCGGCAAGTCGGTGACCGCAGACGAAGTACAGGACCGCGACCTCGTAAAGGGGACGCTGACCGAACTTTGCGATGGCGAACCTAAAGAAGGAGGCATCGTGAAAGAGAATGCCATCATGAGTCCTGAACGCATGAAGGACGAACAGAAGAAGAGCTTCATCGGTCAGAAAGTCGGCAGCAAGATTGTCTTTAATCCGAAAACCGCCTTTGACAACGACGCAGAAATCGCATCCCTGCTCGGCATCACCAAAGACGAAGCCGCTGCCATGCAGAGTGACTTCTGCTTTGAACTGAAAGAAGTGACGCGCTTCGAAGCTGCCGAAATCAACCAGCAGTTATTCGACAACGCATACGGCGAAGGCAAAGTGAAAGACGAAGCCGAATTCCGTACGAAAGTCACCGAGCAGATTAAAGAGCAACTCAAACAAGACGAAGCATATCGCTTTGGCATAGACGCAAGGGCTGCTGTGATGAAGAAAATGGAAGGGCTTCAGTTCCCCGACGACTTCCTGAAGAAGTGGTTGCTTGCGACAGATAAGAGCAAAAAACTTACCCGGGAAGAAGTCGACAAGGACTACCCGAAGATGCTCGATGAGCTGAAGTGGACCCTGGCGAAAAACCAAATCGGATCGGCTCATGAGGTAAAAGTCGAAGAGAATGACATCAAGGAATACGCTAAGCTGATGACGCGCATGCAGTTTGCACAATACGGATTGACCGGTCTGGACGACGCCATGATAGAGCAGTATGCGGCAGAGCAACTGAAACGGGAAGACCAGGTACGCGGCATCTTTGACAGAGTATATGAGAACAAAGTGATTGAGATCATCAAGCAGAACGCAAAGATCAAAACAAAGAAAATCAGCGTTGCCGATTTCAACAAATTGTTTGAGAACGACAAATAAGGTGACGTGACACCGGTACGCAAATGTTGGAGTCGATGACCTGGAGTCAGCCTCTCCAACATTTTGAGCATAAGCATACAGATTCATCATTACAACACACGAATATGACCGATTTTGAAAAATATGCCGTCTATCATCAAGGGATGAACTCCATGCACCTTGAGAAGTATGTCAACAGCATAACAGGCAGTTACATCTCGCCGACGATCTTGGAAGAACGTCAGCTGAACGTGTCGCAGATGGATGTTTTCTCGCGTCTGATGATGGACCGGATTATCTTCCTCGGCACGCAGGTGGATGACTATACGGCCAACGTTATCCAGGCCCAGTTGCTCTACTTGGACCAGGCAGATGCGGGTAAGGATATCAGTATCTATATTAACTCACCGGGCGGAAGCGTTTCGGCCGGTCTTGGCATTTACGACACGATGCAGTTTATCACATCCGACGTGGCAACCATTTGCACCGGGATGGCGGCAAGCATGGCTGCGGTTTTGCTTGTGGCAGGTGAGCGTGGGAAACGGTCGGCTCTGAAGCACGCGCGCGTCATGATACATCAGCCAATGGGAGGTGTGCAGGGACAGGCCAGCGACATAGAGATTACGGCACGTGAAATCATGAAGCTGAAGAACGAGCTGTATCAAATCATTGCCGATCACTCTGGGAACACGTTGGAGCGCATAGAGAAAGATTCTGACCGTGATTATTGGATGACGGCAGAAGAAGCCAGAGAGTACGGCATGATTGACAAGGTGCTCGTCAAGGGCAAAAAGGCATAAGCAGACCGGGCGACGGCATCCCTACAATAGCGTAGCAGATATGGTTTTCTGTTTTTCAGGGACGGGCAACTCAAGATGGGTGGCGGAGGCTCTTTCTGACCGCTTCCGATTGTCGCTCATCAACATAGGCGATGGTTGCGGTGAGACACCTTTTCGTCTGAACGATGAGGAGCGTTTGTTCTTCGTGTTCCCGATTCACGCATGGAGCATGCCGAAGCTGGTAAGGCAGTTCATCCGGCAGGTGAGAATAGAGAACTATCACGGACAGCCTGTCGACACAATCGTCACTT
>JAFUXZ010000032.1 GCA_017470795.1 Paludibacteraceae bacterium | reverse complement strand
TTTCTGCCCTAAGGCACGGATGTCGGTGGAGGAGGTTCCACAGCATCCTCCGGCCCATTGGATGAGCCCCTGACGTATGTGCTCGGTCATGAGTCTGACAAACTCCCATGATGCGACCGGATATGAGCCATCCGCATTGGGGATTCCGAGGCTGGGAGCTGCATATACGGGTAGGTCGGTCATTGAGCGGAGGTCGGTCAGCAGGCTGCCGATCTGACGCACATCGATGCAGTTGATGCCGACGGCCGTCACGCCAAACGAATTGGCCAGTCGGACGGCTTCTTCCAGACTTGCCCCTCCCCACAGCCTGCCGTCGAAACACGGGCAGACGGACAAGATAATCTCGGGCCAGCGTCCGGTCTGCCTGCGTGCCTGTTCGAATGCCTCCAGCGCAGCGCGCGCATTGGCAAGAAGATGAAAGGTTTCCAGAAGGATGATGTCGACGCCTCCGTCGATAAGAGCCGTTATCTGCTCTTTATATTCCACTTTCAAGCGCGTGAAGCGGATGTTCCTCGGACCTTTGCCCTGGTCGACGATACAGCTTGTCGGTCCGACACTTCCGGCGACGCGTACGTGGCGCGTGCGGCAGGCATCGGCCTCCTCGCGTGCGAGCCGTGCGGCAGTCTGGTTTATTTCTGTGATATGCCGCCCCATGTCCCGTCCTCTCATGGAGCAGCGTTGTGCCATAAAACTGTTGGTTGTGATTACATCGGCTCCGGCCTCGATGTATTCGCGGTGGATGTTCCGAATCAGGTCGGGTGCTGTCAGGCAGAGTAGTTCGTTGTTATTCAGTTGTGATGCTTTGTAGTGCAGAAAGCGCATGCCGCGATAGTCACTCTCGGTTAGTGCATGTCGTTGTATCACGGAGCCCATCGCTCCATCAAAGAGCAGGGTGGGGTGCTTGGTGGCTGTAAGGGCGGTGTTCTCTTTGTCGGGCATGTTCGGCATGGTGCGTGGGGTGGAGGAAGGATGGTCTTGTTCAGAGATGAATGTATTGAGGCAACTTACGCATGACTTTCATCAGACGCGTGGCGACTCCCGGCAGCTGATGGCTTCTGTACATCCGGATATCTTCTTTCCATACCATCTTGCGCATTCGCCGGTCTGTGGACGCTCCGCCCATTCGGCTGCGACTGATGTAGCGGCGCAGATACGTGACGCGCAGGTCGTGCTCATATAGATAGCGGACCAACAGGTCGGAGTCGGCAGCGATATGATAACTTTCGTCGTACAATCCGAGTCGTTCGTACGTCTCACGACGGATGAAGCATGTCGTATGACGTGGTAGCCAGCCGTGCCTGACGCGTCGCTTGGAGTAACGCCCACTGCGCCAGCGGCGTACAACGTGTCCTTTGTCATCAATCAGCAGGCCATCGGCATACAGCAGGTCGGCGTCAGTCTGCATCATACGTTCTGTTATGTCGCGGAGTACGTACTGATCGGTCAGCTCATCGTCCGAGTGTACCAGTCCGATGACCTCACCCGTAGCGAGACGGATGCCTTTGTTGATGGCTTCGTATATGCCTGTATCGGGCTCGCTGACGATCTTCGCAATCCGGTCGACATATTGGTTGACAATCTCCATCGTCCCGTCTGTCGATTGTCCGTCAATGACGATGAGCTCGTAGTCGGCATCAACCTGACTCATAACGCTGTTGAGCGCAGCCCCGATGGTCGATGCCCGATTGAGACAGGCGGTGATGATGGATATCTTCATGGTGATTTCTGTTCCTGACCTGCTGCCAGCTGCGCTGCATGACGGCTTTGCGAGCTGACAGTCTGAACCTACGGCGGTTTTTGAAGTCAATGGTCGCCGGTCGTACTATTCGGCGGTCAGTTGTGCAAGGCGGCTGAGATACTTGCCGAGAATGTCAAACTCGATGTTGACTGTCGTGCCGGGCTTAATCTGGCAGAAATTTGTGTGCTCGTGGGTGAATGGAATGATGGCAACCTGAAAGGTGTCATTCGTCGGGTTGCAGACCGTGAGGCTGACGCCGTTGACGGTGACAGAGCCCTTGTCTACCGTGAAGTACCCGCGCTTGGCCATCTCGGCATCAAATGGATAATGGAAGGTGTATCTCCAGCTGCCGTTCTCTTCCTCGACTTTCGTGCAGGTAGCGGTCTGGTCGACATGCCCTTGGACGATATGTCCGTCCAGTCGTCCGTTCATCAGCATGGAACGTTCGATGTTGACAAGGTCGCCGCTCCGGAGCATCCCGAGATTGGTGCGGTTGATGGTCTCTTCGACGGCCGTGACGGTGTATCGGTTGTCATGAATCTTGACCACGGTGAGACAAACTCCATTATGGGCGACGCTCTGATCGATTTTCAACTCGTCGACAAACGAGCATTCGAGAGTCAGATGCAGGTTGCCCTGCTCGCGTTCGATAGCCACGACTTTGGCAGCTTCTTCTACAATTCCTGAAAACATGTGTCTTTGTTTATGTGGTTTATTTAGATGGTTGTTTGCTGTCTGTCAGTCTCGCTCAACAGATTTGACGCCTTTGACGGTCATGATCTTCTTTATCACATTGTCAAGTTGCCGGGTATCTTGCACCATGATGGTCAGATGTCCCTGAAAGAGGCCGTCGTCGGAGTCAATGGAGATACTGCGCAACAGCACGCCGCTTTCCTTATTTATAATTGAGGTCATGTTGGTCACGATGCCGATATCGTCCTTGCCGATGATGCGTAGTGTGATGGGATACTGGCTGCCGACAGCCTTACCGTCCCATCGTGCCTGTACTACGCGGTAAGGGAATCGTTCGCGCATTTGTGGAGCGTTGGGGCAGTCCGTACGATGAATCATGATGCCGCGTCCGACGGACACAAAGCCGAAAACGTTGTCGCCATAGATGGGATGGCAGCATTTGGCTAACTGGTAGTCGACGCGCTTTAGATTTCGGTCGATGACGAGTACATCGTCGCTTGAGGTGGTGTCTTCGTTTGTCGTGGGGCTGACAAAGGCTTCTGCGCTGATGACCTCTGCCGGCGTGCTTTGCTGTTCAGAACGGATGAACTGATCGCGTACGTCGAGCATGTTGAGACGCGAGAGCGCGATGTCCTGATAAAAGCCGTTGACAGCCTTGTAGCCCATCCGGCGCGAAAGGTTGCTCAGTTGTCCGTCGTCAATGTCGAGCTTCCAGTTCTTGAATTTGCGGAGCAGCATCTCACGTCCGATTTCAGCGTTCTTGTATTCGATGTCCTTGAGCGCCTGGCGAATCTTGTTCTTGGCTTTTGAGGTGACAACGTAGTGCAGCCATGCTTCATTGGGTTGCTGATGTGCGTTGGTGATTATCTCGACCTGATCGCTGTTGCGCAGTTCGTAGCGGATAGGTACGTTGCGTCCGTTGACCCGTGCACCTTGGCAGTGGGTGCCGAGGTTGGAGTGGATGCGGAATGCGAAGTCAAGGACGGTTGCTCCTTTGGGCAGACGGTGCAGGTCGCCGTCGGGAGTGAAGACGAACACCTCGCGGTCGTACATGTTGAGTCGGAACTCGTCCATGAGTTCGGCTGCATTGGCCGACTTGTTTTCGAGCATCTCGCGGATGTTCTTCATGAAGTCGTCCACGCCTTGCTCTTGCTTTCCTCCCTTGTATATCCAGTGTGCTGCAACACCCTTCTCGGCAACCTCGTCCATGCGTGCACTCCGGATTTGTACCTCAACCCATTTGCCTTCAGGGCCGAGTACGGTGGTGTGCAGACTCTCATATCCGTTCGACTTGGGAACGGTCAGCCAATCTCGCAGTCGCTTGGGGTTGGAATGGTACATGTCTGTTACAACAGAAAAAACTTGCCAGCAGGCGGCTTTCTCCAGTTCCGGTGCGCTGTCTATGATGATGCGGATGGCAAAGAGGTCATAGATGTTTTCGAATGTGGTGTTCTGCTTCAGCATCTTGTGGTAGATGCTGTGGATAGACTTTGTGCGTCCCTTGATTGTCTTGATGGTGAAGGTGTTGAATCCTGCGCTCTCAATCCTTTCACGCAGGGGACGGATGAAGTTGTCTATGTAGGCGTCGCGTTGTTGTTTGGTCTCGTTGAGTTTGTGTGCTATCTCGGAGTATACTTCCCGGTTGATGAACTTGAGCGACAGGTCTTCAAACTCAGTCTTGACGGCATACAGTCCGAGCCTGTGGGCCAGCGGAGCATATAGGAAGGCGGTCTCACGGGCGAGGTCGCGCCGTTGCGGTGTGTCGTCGGCATTCTGCTGTGCGCGCATGTCGTGCAGGCGTGTGGCAAGCATGATGAGTATGACGCGCACATCCTGAGCCATAGAGAGCAGCAGCTTGCGGAAGTTCTCCGTTTCCAGCACGCCGGCTCCGCGCATATAAAGGCTGCTGACACGCATCAGTCCGCTCACAATCTCGGATGCAGCTTTGCCGAAGTGCCGCTCGATGTCATCGAGGGTCATACGCCCTGCGTTGACCTCGTCTGTGAGCAGAATGCTGACCACAGAGGCTTTGTGCAGTCCGATCTCGTCGAGTACGATGCCCACAATCGACAGGGAGCGCATGAGCGTGGGGGTGTCATAGCGCACAAGTTGCTTGCGCAGTTTGAACCGTTCGTCGTAGGTCAGCACATCGGGATGACTGCTGACGAGTTGCCTGTATGCGTGGGGGATGCTGCTGATTTGATCTGTCTTGAACATAACACAATCTTTCGTTAAATGTACCGGAGGTGTTGCCCTATCCGGCGGAGTGGCGGTGGATGCTTTCTGTGAGCAGTTGATAGAGTTGCCGCATCTTGGGGTCGTCCAGCATGTCAAGATGACGGTCTGTCACGTTGGTATCCATGCGTATAGCCGGGCCTGTCTGTGCCGTTTGCGGAGACATGTCGTGTACCTTGGCAGCGGTCTCGTCTATCAACGGGAGCAGTAGCTCAAAGGGGAGCCCGCTCTGTTGTATAAGCTCGTTGGCAAGCACATACTGGTGGTTGACAAAGTTGCAGGCAAAAACGGCAGCCAGATGCAGCAGGCATCGCTGTTCGGATGCAGCCTCAACGACAGTGTCTGACAATAGTCGTGCCAAAGCATGGATCTGCCGGGTCGTTTCTGCCGTATTTCCTTCAATCAGGAGCGGGATATGACGAAAGTCGGCCGGCCGGTCTTTTGAGAAAGTCTGAAGCGGATAGAACACGCCATAGTGCCGGTTCCCGTTGACGTCAAGCAGGCTCATCGGCATCGATCCGGCCGTATGCAGATGGAGCGCGTGCGGCGCGTGTACCTGTTGAGCCAACGACTCAAGCGCACTGTCAGACACACAGTAGATGTAAACCTCGGAGTCGGAGCGCAGGGTCCGGATGTCGTCCGTGCAGGCGCACTGCAGCCGGTCAGCCAACTTGCCGGCTGACTGTATCGTCCGGCTCATGACTTCGACGGCCTGCATTCCGGCCGCCTGGAGCGCAAGTCCGAGTTGTGTGGCTACATTGCCTGCTCCGATGAGCGTGAATCGGGTGGGAACAGAAGACATGTCGGCTGTGTGATAGGTAGTCTTTATTGTCTTTGCACCAGTCGCATCGAGCTGGCGATGGCCTCTAGTTGGCGGATGGGTGTCCGCTTGTCCTTGCCGGGGGCGTAGACGAATCCTTCGACGGTGATGTGGCGGTGCTGTATGGTGTCGAGGATTGTATGGCTGACGAACGGACCGCCCATGGCCAGCCCGCCGTTCATCTTCCACAGTCCGCGCAGCTCGTCGCACCGGACGCTGTCCATGTTCATCACGACGGCATGCGTGGGGCGGTCGTAGATGCACTCGGTCGACATGTAGCCGTTGGTCTGGTCGGTGACGGTCTGGCTCATCACGCTGTCGCGGCGCTGAATCAGCGTGTTGAGCGTCAGCGGGGTGGCATCGCGCTCGGGAGTGGCGTAGACAATCAGGTCGCGGCGGACTGACGAGCGTGCGTCGGTGAGCCAGATCAGGTTGGTCGTGTCCTTGATGATGCGGTAGCCTTTCGGGATGGCGAGGCTCACGCCCATCTTGCGGGCAACAGCTCCGGCGGTCTGCTCGTCGGAGTAGTTCTTGCTGCGGTAGACGTTGACCTGACGCTCCAGTTCGCTACGTACGAGGTAGTCGACGATGCGCTGTCCGTAGAGGCTCATGATCTCAGCGTATTCGGCTGCATCCGGAGCCTGTATGGTCACGACGCGCTGCGGTCCGGCCCATTTGTTCTTGGAGAATCCGACAACAGTCTTGGTGTACTTCTTCGGGTTGATGTCGGCGAGCAAAATGTTGCGCACCGGCTTGACGATGTCTGTAAATCCGGCCCATGTCACGTGTGACAGTTTGAAGGTCGGATCGGCCTGCGGCATGTTGGGCATCGGCTGAGCAAGATAGGCACGTGTGGTGTCACCGGCAGCACCGTTCCACGCTGCGGTATCCATCACGATGAGCAGCTCATAGACGCCTCCCGTGGCGGTAGTCGATGAGAAATGACCGGTACATCCGGCAATGGCGAGAAGAACTGCCAGCAGTGCAGCCGGCCGGAGGATGTGGCGTGTGGGGTGTATCATTCGTTATGCTGTCTGGGTTGGTGAGAAAGCGGGGTGTAGGGCAGTGAGTCGGACGTGATTTCCGCATTCATCTGTCGGTTGTTCAACACATCGACGGCCAGGTAGATTGACTCGCGGAACGACTGCTCGTCAGCCATGTTCCGGCCGGCAATCTCGAAGGCGGTGCCGTGGTCGGGCGATGTGCGGACAATGCGCAGTCCGGCGGTATAGTTGACACCGGTCATGTCGAGGGCTTTGAACGGGATCAGACCCTGGTCGTGATACATCGCGAGGATGGCATCGTAGTCTTTGTACTTGGCAGCGCCGAAGAATCCGTCAGACGAGAAGGTGCCGAAGGCACAGATGCCCAGCTGGCGTGCTTGCTCAATGGCGGGCAGGATGACCTGCTTTTCTTCCATCCCGAGCAGTCCGTCATCGCCGTTATGCGGATTCAGTGCCAAGACCGCAATGCGTGGCCGGCGGATGGAAAAGTCGTTGCAGAGACTGTCGTTGAGCGCTTTGAGCTTGCTGACAATCAGGTCTTGTGTGATGGCCTGCGACACCTGTGAGATGGGCATGTGGTTGGTCACCAACGCCACGCGCATCATGCCGTTGACCAGCATCATGAGCGATTCCTTCCCCTCGATGCTGAACTTTGAACTCAGGTATTCCGTGTGTCCCGGAAAATGGAAGTCGGCAGACTGGATGGTCTGTTTGTTGATGGGAGCTGTGACGATGGCATCCACCAGCCCGTTGTCCAGATCGGTACATGCCCGTTCGAGCGACTGATAGGCGGCCAGGGCAGAGTCGGCTGCGGGGCGGCCAAACTGCACCTTGATGTCGTCTGTGTTGCAGTTGATGATGCTCACCTTGCGGTCGCCGGCCTCACGGGGCGAGTTGACGGGCGACAGGTTGACCACAATCTCGTCCATCGTCTTGCGGTGTATCTGGGCAATACGTGCCGATCCATATATAATAGGTGTGCAGAGTTCAAGGATGTGCGGCTCATTGAGTGTCTTGAGAATAATCTCGTATCCGACTCCGTTGACGTCACCCGGTGTAATGGCTATTTTTGGTTTCATGTGTTTGAATTTTTGTTTTGGCTCTGTATGTGTTGATGTTTTCTGTCAGTCTGAATCCGGCGGAGTGGCGGATCTTAATCCTTCAGGCGTGTCCTGATCTGTTGGTCCGGTGCGGGCGGAACGCTTATGCTGCTCTGCCGCTGCCGGCGCAGGGTACACGCACGATATGCGGTGATGTGTCCGCATCGGCGGCGGCAGGACGGATGGCTTGTGCCGCTTCAGCGCCATGGGCTCCGGACCTGCAGCACTCTGCCTGAAGACGATGGCCGACGGACGGGATGTTGCATAATCGTTCCGGCTTCAGGCCGCTGCTGTCGGCCGGTGTGTCAGAACTTTTCGTAGTGTACCTTCTGATAGGGCAGCTTCTCCGTGTCGTAGGGGCGGCGTTCTTCATCCTTGTAGCCGATGGACAGAACGCATATCACGCGCAGGTGCTGCGGTATGTCGAACAGCTGCCGCACGTAGGCCTCCGAAGTCAGCCCGTCAGACTGCTCGTAACCCTCGCACTGCACCCAGCACGCTCCGAGTCCAAGGTCGGAAGCGGTCAGGAGGATGTTGTGCGCAGCGATGGCAGCGTCATAGGC
>JAFUXZ010000269.1 GCA_017470795.1 Paludibacteraceae bacterium | reverse complement strand
GTTATGATACCACTGATAATGGCTGAACGTGAATCCCCCATTGTAGTGGTCGTTCAGAACCGAGATGACGTCATTCCAGTTTTGCTCCAGCAACCATGACGGATACTTGATTACAAAGCGCACAGGCGTCATGCTCAGACTATCCGAACAGATGCCGTTATGCAGCAGCAACGTGGCCTCGTAGACATCAGGCACCGGATAAGCCTGCGGATCAGACGGCCGGGGCATCGGAGCAAAGAGTAGCGACGGGTCGGACAGCGGCTCGTGATGTATATCCTCAAAACCCTGTTGGCGCGCATCCTCTCCATACAGAATGCTGTATTCCGTCACCTTCCGTCCCTCAAAGCCGTAATGGATGGTCAGATAGGCATCATCGGCACACACACTGTCGGCATGCGCCCATATACGCGTCGGCTCAATCTCTGCCAGATGCAAATGCACGTAGTGACGACAGCCCCACTCGTTGACCGTCGTATCTTCATAGTATCCGGCCGTACAATGGACATACCGGTCCAGATGATAGCAGTCGCCGATGCAGATAGTGTCCCAACGCTCCTCAAGGGTGGTCGGGTGGACTATCAGTTCGAGCCGATAGACGCTGTCGCAACCATACTGTGTCTGCAGCGAGTCCCAATAGACTCCCTGCCGATTGAGCATCCGCCCATGGAAGTCATACCACTCGTCATCACAAATCTCTTCCTGCAGCGCATAGAAGAACGTATCCGTCACCTGCAGCTCCAACTTGTAGATGCTGTCACAACCCGATACCGTCTGCAGCGAATCCCAATACGTGCCGCTCCGGTTGAACGAACGGCCTCGCCATCCGTACGTCTCATCGGCGCAGATTGTGTCTGTCGTAACGAACAGATAAGACGGACTGACATGCAGATGCAGCGTGTATACGCTGTCACACAAGTCCTTACTCTGATAGGCATAGACGAGCGTCGTGTCCACAGGACTGTCGGCATAGTGCGGCACGTTGACGACCTCGCCCTGATAGACGAGCGAGTCGGTTGAGCAGATGCTTATCCGATCTTCATAACGATAGGTCGGACTGACCGTCACGTGATACCGATAAATGCTGTCGCAGCCTTCGACGGTATAATAATGCATGTCAATGTAATCGCCCGCCTGCGGGATCGGCTGTCCCGGACTCCACACCGCATGTCCCATGAGCCACAGCGTGTCTGTGTCACAGATACGACGTGTCATGTTGAATATATAGGCCGGTTTGACATGCAGACGCAGTTCGTAAATGCTGTCACATCCATACTGCGTCTGATAGCGGTCAACGCAAATCGTATCATGCGACGAGAAATAACGACCGCGCCATTCGAACGGTTCATCAGCGCAAATCGTGTCTGTCGTAACAAAACGATAGGTGGGAAAGACCGCAAGGTCAAGTTCGACAACCGAGTCGCAGCCGTATGCCGACTGCAGGGTGTCTGTGTAGTGATATGTCCCGACGGCTGCACTGATGGAGCGGCCGTTGAAAGAGTAAGTCTCGTTCTCGCAGAGGGTGTCCGCGACGTGGACGTGATATTTCTCATGGACACGAAGCGTCATAGCGTAGACGCTGTCACATCCGTGAACGGTTTGATAGACACGACGATATGCATACGTTCCCGGCGCAAGGCCGTCAGAGCGGGCTTCATTGCCGTAGTAGCGCGTCCCCTGCCAATAGACACTGCCATCCACACACACGTCACACACCGTATCGAACGAATAAGCCGGCAAGACTGTCAACACAAGACCATAAAGGCTGTCACAGCCATGAACGGACTTATGCTGCTCGCCAAAGGTATACACTCCGGCGCGCGCAATGGAGATGGGCGTATCATGCGTCACTCCTGCCCCGTCAATCCAGATGTAGACCGAATCCTGAGGATTCTGACAGACGGTATCATGCTGTGCGTAGTTGTATGTCGGATAGACATTAAAGGTCAGCCTGATGACGGAGTCACAGCCGAGCCGATTGGTCAGCGTGTCAATATAGACGAATGTTCCCGGCGTATGAACCGGCAGGTAGGCATTGCGCACACCATAATAGAACGGCGTATCGTCACACGTAGACACCACCGAGTCTGTCACCGACTTCTGATGCACCACCAAATGCAGGGTGTAGGTGCTGTCACAGCCCTCCACCGTCCGATTAGCCTTGACGTAGGTCTCGTCCGCCCACGTCATGGCTCCAAGCACATCTGCTCCGATTGTTCTCGTCGTAGGTCTGCCGTGTCGATAGACCCCTTGCCATAAAACGGAGTCCCCCTCGCATATGAAAAGCGTATCTGCATAATGATATGACGGCAGTACGTACAGACGCACCGTCATGCTGCTGTCACACCGCTGCGATGCCGACGCGTGCAGCACGTAGGCGCTGTCGCTCCCGAGCAAGTAGTCGCGGTCAGCATACCGATAGGTGTAGGGCAACTGATCACTGCACACACGGACAGTATCATACTGATGATACGACGGCTGGATGGTCAGATTCAGCACCGTGACCGATTCGCAGCCGGCATAGGTTGTCGTAAAGGCTGTGTCATACACGTTTCGGGCAGGCCCGGTGTACACATGACCGTTAAAACTATAAGTCTCGTCGTCGCATATCGTATCCGTAATCTCATGATACTCCCGGCCGGCCACGCGCAGGTCGAGAGTGTAAGTACTGTCGCAACCGCTGACGGTCTTGCCGGCAATAACATATACCGAATCGACATACTGCTTCGGGCCGAAGACCGAGACCCCTGACGTTCGGGCTTGCTCCCTGCCTTTGCGGTATGCCCCATGCCACCAGATGGAATCGCCGTCGCAGATGGTTTGGATGGAGTCGAAGTGATAGGCAGGACTCACTGTCAGACGCAGCTCGTGAACGCTGTCGCATTGTGTTCCGACCCGCGTCAGGTTGTCGTAATAGACATGCTGTCCGACGCTCAGGTTGCTGAAGGTCCGGTTGTGTCCGGCCCATATATAGGAGTCGCCGGCACAGATGGTGTCGGTTTCCACAAGATGGAAGGTGTCCGTAACGGTCAGTGTCAGCCGATAGATGCTGTCACAGCCCAGGACGGTCTGCGCACTGTCGAAGTACACACCCGTCTCGCTGAGCGTCCGGCCGTGCCATACATACGTCTCGCCGGCACAGATGTTGGCTCTGGCTTCATCCATAAAGTCCCATCCGACTGTCAGGCGGAGAACAAACGTGCTGTCACATCGCTGTGGGCCTCCGCTGACGTCTTGGCCGACATCTCTGTATGTACCGGAGCTGGTGAACGTCTTGCCGCGCCAACGATACGGATAGCGGGCAGCATCGCTCCTGCAGACGGTGTCACAGATGGTGTCATGATATGATTGGAAGACCGTCAGCGTGAGGTTGATGATGCTGTCGCAGCCGGTAGTGGTGGTGATGGTGTCGGAGTAGGTGCCGCTTTGGGTCAGATTGTAGAGCTTGTTGTAATTAAGCGTGAAGGGCAGGTCATCCGAACAGACGCCCCGACTGATATTAGCCACTTGCGGCAGTCGGATATAGACGCTTTGTCTGACGATACTGTCGCATCCGCCAACGCTCGTTTTCAGAGAGTCAACAAAGGTGTATCGGCGGTTGGGACGAAAGGGCTGACCACTCCATTGCGGGGTGATGGTGTCGGCTACATAGGTTTGGGTCGTACCGTTCTGATGGACGGTGAATGTGCCGCCGTAGCAGACATTCCGGTAAGGACGACCGCCATAGAGCTCGTCTACCTCATACTTATCAACCACATGGATGTAGGTATTGATTGTGTCTCTGATCTTATACTGACAGTTGGGTGTGGAGCGCGTGATGATGAGACGTACGTTGTCCGTTCCCGGATTATGGTAGCCAATCTCTATGATGGAATCTCCCCGTGGCGGATTGGTGGCGATGACCGATGCTGTTCCCATGTAACTGCTGTATCGCCATTCGAGGCTTTCGTATTCATAGTTGACGACAGCCGTGAAGCGTACAGCAGGGTCGGTGGTGCAGATGGTTTTTTCTTTAATCTCTTTTCCGTCGACGAGCACCCATGCGCTGCGTGTCACGTTTGAGCCGGCGCTGTAGGCATAGGCTTCGCGTGCGCCCCCGTTGCGTCCCATGCCGTACACATCGGCCACAAAGCGTCCCTGTGCATTGGAGAGCGTGTGCGCGGTCGGATTGATTTTGATGGTGGCATAGGAGTAGGTCGGATCGGACGGGACGGTCGCAAACCGGGTCGATATGCCGGCATTATCCATCTGCATCGAACCGACAGCGGCCGTAGGTACGACAATGCTGACATAATGGTTCTGAACATTGTCGGTCGGGAAGGTGGCGAAGATGAGTTTTTGCACGCCCTGCTCGACGGGGATGACGGGAGTCAGCACCGGTGCGCCATATCTGGAGGCTTCGTTGTAGTCGAAACCAATCTGATACATGAAGCACTCGGCAGCCTTGTCGGTCTGATAGATGCGGGCCGTATTTTCGGTAATGGTGTCTTCATAGGTCTCGAAAGATTGGAGGACGGTCTGCTGTACCCCGTTGCGGCGGACGACGGTGCCGTTTTCGGCCGCTGTAATCCGAACGAAGGTATGCGACATGTCCTGTCGCTGCGGCACGATAAAGCAGCGTCCCCAATTGTCGGTCGGCATGACCTGCGCATGCATGAAGTTAGACGGCTCATAGCTCTCCGGCACGCGTGCTTCCTGCCCGCCGGTGAAGACCGCCACGGGTTGATTGGCGCAGATGCTCGTACCGCTCAATGAAGCCAGATATGTGCTGGACCGATAGAGGTAAGCCTGACCCCGACTCAAATAGATGATGGTGTCTTTGACCAGTTGCATCGGTCCGCTCGTCTGTGTATTCTTGTCGAACAGGCTTTCTCTTATCTTGAGTTCGACGCTTGTCCTCCCGGTGCCGGTAGCTACAACGGCAAACTCGGTTGCCGTCTTGTCAGTCCGATAGGTCTGGATGACATATTCCTTTGACAGGGCCTGAACGGGGTATACGTTCATGGCATCGTACGAAGCATCTTTGTGATTGGTGGCGTAGAGCGATATCGGTTTTGATGAATGGACAAAGACGCCCTTGTTTTGAGCTACCTTGGGTTGTGCCAGATAGCCTTGGTTGTTGGGCACTTTGAAACGTTCAGACTGCCCCATAGCAGGTACGGTGAAGGAGTCGCCGCCCCAACTGCGGTCGGCCGGGCTGCTGACCGTCACGGTGGCGTTCTCGCGTGCCGTGGCATAGAGCCACAGCGTCAGGTCGGTCATGTCGCTCTCATCATTGCCCCCATTCCGCATAAACGTCACCCAGAAGTCTGTTCCTTCAGTGGTGTTGGGTTCGCTGTTGATCCATGACAGGCCACTGCTTTGTGCCCACGCTTGGAGTGCAAGGCAGAGGAGAATCAGGATGTGTCTGATACGTTTCATCTGAGCGTTCGGAGGCTGTCCAAATGATGTTGACTGATGATAAACGTGTGCATAATCTGCACACCGGGGGCTATGCTGTCTGAGCGGACCGAGAGGGTGTCGGTGGTCCAGCTGTTGCGATTGTAGAAGTCGTAGCCGGCAAGGGGCATGAGGGTCTCGGCACGAAGTGTGTCGCGCCACGTGATGATGTGTTCGGAACCGATGCTGAGGGTGGTCTGCCGACCCAGAAACCACCAGTAGTGTTTGAACATGGCAGGACGCAATTCGAGGTCATGATCGACCCCGACCACATTGTCGTCAAAAAGCCGTGCCGACTCCTGGGGCTGCAGTTCGAGCAGCGTGTCCAGCCGGAGGGTGTACGTGCCGGGAACGAAACGCCCCACCACATGATCGAAATGCAGCGTGAGGGTCTGGCGGGTCTGATTGTTCACACTATACTGCTCAAAGACGCCGTTGTTCTGACTGCGAAGGTCGGGCATCTCGTACACAGGCTCTCCGCAGCCCTGCAGACACATCAGCAACAGCAGCGCGCCGCAACAGGGCAGCAGACGCGCCAGCAGGCCGACAGCGCCCAGCCCCGCCTTGACAAGACGGAAGCGGCAGGACGGCGACTGATGTGGGCTGTACGGCATGGGCTAGTGCAAAAACATGCAAAGGTAGTCATTTTCCGGCATACTGAAGGCCGTGCTGCACAGGACGTAAGACCATTTCCACCCCCGGCCGGAAGCCAGAACCCTTCCCCGTGGGCAAATCTGCCGGACGTGGCATGCCGTATCGGTTCAGGCTGTCGGCAGCCGATGGGTCAATTACCAGTGACAGCATAAGGACGCTCACCGCCGGGAGTACACCATGCCGCCAAACAGCCTGCCGCACTGCAGCCGTCGGCGCAAATGGGGCGTAAGGCCTGCACCGGATTGGTGCCGGCAGTACAGTGGAGGAGCAGTCCGTCGGGCAGTACACAGCCGGCAGCGCAAAATGCACGGCAGGCTTCAGGGCGGCAGCAGCCGAAAGAAGCCACAACAGCACAGCACCGTTTTTTGACACAGAGACAGGCGGCACCGTTGCGGGTCCAAACAGAATCGTTATCTTTGCTGACACATGCAGCAACATCTGTTCAACATCAACCATTACCCAATATGACAGCACAACTCGAACCACGCGAAGTATTCAGCATCTTTGCACAGATCAACCAGGTACCACGCCCGTCCAAGCAGGAGGGAAAAATCATCGCCTTCATGCAGCAGTTTGCCGCCGACCACGGCATAGCATGCACCACAGACGACGCAGGCAACGTCATCATGCGCAAGCCTGCCACGCCGGGATACGAAGGACACCCCGGGATTATCCTGCAAGCCCACATGGACATGGTGTGCGAGAAAAACAAAGACGTCGAACACGATTTTCTGAACGACCCCATCCGCACCTACGTTGAAGGTGACTGGCTGCACGCCTGCGGCACGACACTCGGAGCCGACGACGGCATCGGACTGGCAATGGCACTGGCTGTGCTGACCTCCGACACCGCGCAACATCCCGACCTCGAATGCCTCTTCACCGTCGACGAAGAGACCGGACTGACCGGAGCGTTTGCACTCGGGCAGGGACTCCTTCAGGGCAAACGACTCATCAACCTCGACTCCGAAGATGACGGCCAGATCTTCATCGGCTGCGCCGGAGGCATTGACACACTCGCCAAGTTTGACATCAGCTGCGAAGCCACCCCCGGCGGCATGTTCAGCGCCATCGTGAGCGTACGCGGCCTGATGGGCGGACACAGCGGTGACGACATCGAGAAAGGACGCGGCAACGCCAACAAGATTCTGGTACGCTTCCTCGACCGCATCGACCGCCTGACCGACATGCGGCTGGCACACATCGACGGCGGAAACCTGCGCAACGCCATTGCACGCGAGGCACAGGCCACCATCTGCGTCCCCATCACCTTTAAGGAACAACTGCGCATCGAGCTCAACCAGTTCGCTGCCGACATCGAAGGCGAACTGGGAAGTGTAGAAAAAGACCTGCACATCGAGCTCGAATCGACCGAGACCCCCGAGTCCGTACTTACCAAAGAACTGACCGTCCGCCTGATTCACGCCCTCTACGCATGCCCCCACGGCGTGCTTGCCATGAGTCAGGACATGCCGGGACTGGTGGAGACAAGCACGAACCTCGCCTCCATAAAAATGGACAGCCAACACATCACGGTCAACACCAGCCAGCGCAGTTCGGTCGAGTCGGCCAAACACGATGCCAAGCGGATGGTCGAATATGCGCTGTCGCTCGGAGGCGCTGCCTGCACCCACGGCGACGGGTATCCGGGCTGGAAACCCAATACGCACTCCGAACTACTCACGCTCACGGTCGACGCATACCGCCGCCTGTTTGGCAAAGAACCGGTTGTGCGGGCCATACATGCCGGGCTGGAGTGCGGCCTTTTCCTGGAGAAATACCCATGGCTTGACATGGTCTCCATCGGACCGCAGATGGTAGGCGTACACTCACCTATGGAACGGCTCAACATTCCGTCGACCGGACGTTGCTATCAATGGCTGCTTGACATTTTGGCACACAGCTGAACTTTGGCATAAGAATTGTTCCTGACAAAGTATCAGACGACATGACGGCCTGTCGGGCCATAGCGTCACACTTCTTTCAGAATCCGCAAAACGAAACGCCATGCTGTTCACCCTTATGTTCTTCATCGGAGCGATATGCTTCATCACGCTCTGCTCGCTGTTCCTCAGCCTGCTGTCAAGGATCTTCATGGGCTCGGGGAGCAACTCCGGGCGCACGACGTCCGGCCGCCGATTCAGTCGGATGTGGTCAGACCAAGACCGCACGCAGCAGCAGACCGCCGGACGGCAGGAAGAGAAGACGCGTACGAAAATCTTCACACGCGATCAGGGCGAATACGTCGACTACGAGGAAATACACAACTGAGTGACAACATGCCGCGCATCATACGCCAACAGGCAGACGGGACATCTTCCGTCTGCCTGTTGACATATAGACCACCGATGCCGTCCGCTCCGGCAACACCAAAGCCACACCGTCCTGCCTGACATCGCGCTGCAACACTCCCTACCCCCACCCCTCACACAACAACAAAAGCGGAACCGCCTGACGGCAGTACCGATTTGCTTCTGCGGAGAGTGAGGGAGTGTCTGGCGACGAACCCTCACACAACAACAAAAGCGGAACCACCTGACGGCAGTACCGCTTTGCTTCTGCGGAGAGTGAGGGAGTGTCTGACGACGAACCCTCACATAACAACAAAAGCGGAACCACCTGACGGAAGTACCGCTTTGCTTCTGCGGAGAGTGAGGGAGTGTCTGAAGACGAACCCTCACACAACAACAAAAGCGGAACCCC
>JAFUXZ010000268.1 GCA_017470795.1 Paludibacteraceae bacterium | reverse complement strand
ATCATAGGATTGTCATCGGCATCGAACACTTGGATGTCCGGCACAATATCGTTGAGGTTTTCGTCGCTCGGCGTGGAGTCCGGGGCTACGAGCATGCCCATTTTGAGAAACTCATCGTGGGTGTTTATGCAAAAGTTGTACATCGATATCTGGTGCATGCGCAGGGACCTCGCCATGCCCACCCCTGACTGATTCTGTTTCATGTGATTATCGGTAATGTTTGACGGACCAAAGGTAGTGATTTTACTGCCATTCCAAATGGATGGTGATGTTGTAGCCATTACCTGTCATGGTCAGCTGCTCTGCATATTTCTTTATGTCGCTGACGTTATATCGCAGTTGGGCGTCTTTGGTGTAGCTGTATATGCCCGGATTTGAAGTGGAGTAGATATAGATGAGGTACGAACTCTCGGTCATGTCGATGGCATATTTCTTTTGGAAGTCGATGTGCATGGGCATGTCGCTCTTGCTTATAACCCGTCCTTGTGCGGCATCAAAGGCCTCTATTGAGGTAAAACCTCCGTCAATCCATTTGAAGCGATAATAGCGGTTGTAGTATGCCAGACCGTTGACCGTGATTCCTGTGAAGTGGCATTTTGTCGGTGCAGTGACGCTCACGCGCTTCGTGACGGTAGCAGGTGACTTGCCGTCTTCGTTGACGACCGTGAGGGTGACGTCATAGTTACCTATAGATGCATACTTGTGCTCTGGAGATTTGAGCGTCGATGTTGTCCCGTCGCCGAAGTCCCATTTGTATGATACGGCATTTGTTGACGTGTTGTTGAAGATGACAGTGAGCGGCTGACGTACTTGGTACGTGAATGCAGCAGCGGCTTCTTTGGCCTGAACTGTCAGTTTTAATGTTGCGGTGTCATATTCCTTGGCTGTACCATTGCCTACGGTGAGCATGACAACGTATTTGCCACTTTTTGCATAGGTGTGTACAGGCGATTTCTCTGTGCTGCTGGTCCCATCACCAAAATCCCATGAATACTCTGTTGCGCTGACCGACTGATTGATGAATGTGATTTCGCGCCCGTTGGCTTTGTATGAGAATTTTGCCGCAAGACTTTGTCCTTTGACGCTGATGGTTTTGGAGAATACGTCTTTCCCTTCTTTGTCGGATGTAGACTGAACGGTGAGTTCTACCTTGTATGAACCTGCCGATTTGTAGGTGTGTTCCGGCGATTTTTGCGTAGATGTATTTCCGTCACCAAACTTCCATGTATATGTGTCTCCGTTTGTACTTGTGTTCTTAAATGATACTTTGAGTCCATTGATTACGGTTTCAAAGTTCGCATGCGGCTTTGAAAATGCAGTCAGGTCAACCTCTTCTTGCTTTGAACATGAGACAAGGCACAGGAGTGCCATCATAAAAATGCTTTTTTTCATATTGGCTGTTGTTATTTAAGTTTCACTTATGCACAAAAGTATAGGGGCCTTTTGACAACCCTTGTCAGGGCGAGATATTTCTTTGTCGTGGTGTGTATTTCGTTGATTTATAGTCTGATATGCTCGTTTTCGGTAGTGCATCTCTGCGATTTTTCTTGGCAAAAATGGTCATCATCGCATGGTGCGGGTCGCCCAACAGCGTACGAACGGGTAAGAATAACGGCCGGACGAAACTGTGGGCGACGGGGTGGGGTGATGGCTCCGGTGATATGCAGCCGTTGTCGGTGAGGGGCAGAATGCGTGTGTGGGAGAAGGCGTCGCTGGCGGCAGCATGCAGTAGCACTTGTGCTGACTTAGCGCCGAAGGCTGCAGGTCGGGCATCATCGATGTGGATGGCCGTCTCCGGCAGAGGTAAATGTCGGCAATCGGTCCGATGATGCTGCGCCTGCGGCTGCGGGTGGATGGCCTGTTTGACCGGCGTGACCTCCTGCAGTCAGACCCTTTCTGATATGCGAATGGATGTTGTGCTTCTTGTAAATTGCTGATATACACCTATTTGTGTTTTCTTGACGGATGGCGCATGCTGTGCTGTCTGTTTGTGTGACGATGGTTTTCTTCGTACCTTTGCGTCCCTGTGCGGCACGGCCGGCAGTGAAGCGAAAACTATGAAGACGGTGCGTTTTCTCACATTGGGCTGCAAATTGAATTTTGCAGAGTCGTCAGAGCTGGGCAAGCAACTCCTTGCGCATGGTTTTGTGCGTGCCCAACCGGGTGAACCGGCCACAGTGTGCGTGGTCAACACATGCTCTGTGACCGACGCAGCCGATCATAAAGGGCGGCAGGCTATTCATCGCATCCGCCGTGAGAATCCTGACGCACTCCTCGTCGTCACGGGCTGCTACGCGCAGCTGAAGCCACAAGAGGTGGCTGATATTGAGGGCGTTGATCTCGTGTTGGGGCAGCAGGAAAAATTTTCTTTGGTTGACTTTATCCAGCGTCTTGAGCATCACGAAGCCGATAAGATCAACAACACCCGCACGGTCGACCTGCGCCGGTTCTTCCCGTCTGCATCAAGCGATGATCGCACGCGCCACTTTCTGAAGGTGCAGGACGGATGCGACTATTACTGCACCTACTGCACCATCCCGATGGCTCGCGGCCGTAGTCGCAATGCCACCATCGGCAGTGTGGTGGAAGCCGCTGAAGACATCGTCCGTCAGGGCGGGCGTGAGATTGTCATCACGGGAGTCAATATAGGCGATTTTGGCCGTACCACAGGCGAGACCTTCATCGACCTGCTCCGGTCGTTGGACGAGGTGCAGGCTCCCGAAGGACTGCGCTACCGCATCTCCTCCTGCGAGCCGAATCTGCTGACTGAAGAGATTATCCGTTTTGTCGCAGCAAGTCGTCACTTTGCTCCTCACTTCCATATCCCGCTGCAGAGCGGATCGGACGATGTGCTGCGAATCATGCACCGTCGCTACGACCGTGCCCTGTTTGCCTCACGTGTACAGACAATCAGACAGCTGATGCCGCATGCGTTTATCGGTGTCGATGTGATGGTCGGGTGCGTGGTGAGACGGACATGATGTTTGACGACAGCCGTTCGTTCATATCGGGGCTGGACGTGAGCCAGCTCCATGTGTTCACCTACTCGGAGCGTGCCGGGACGCGCATGCTCGACGTGCAGCCGGTCATACCGCAGCGTGAGCGTCAGCGGCGCAGCCGGTCGATGCACGCGCTCTCGGAGCAGAAGCTGCAGGCCTTCTATGCCGCCCAGCGCGGACGGACGGCCACCGTGCTCTGGGAGGCCCGGCGACAGGCCGGACAGATGTCAGGATTTACGGAGAACTATGTGCGCGTATCGGCTCCCTATGATTCTTCGAAAGTCAATTGCTTTGAACGCATTACTATCTAATCAATGGACATACAGACAGAAATCATCACCATCGGCGATGAGATTTTAATCGGTCAGATTGTTGACACCAACTCAGCCTGGATGGCAACCGAACTGAACAAGCATGGCTTCAGCGTGAAGCAGATTACGTCAGTACACGACGATGCCGACCACATCATGCAGGCTCTGGACGATGGGCTGAAACGTGCGCAGGTGGTTCTGATTACCGGCGGACTCGGCCCGACGAAAGACGACATCACGAAGCAGACCCTGTGTCGCTACTTCCACACGGAGTTGATTCACGACGCGTCTGTGCATCAGCATATCCACGAACTCTATGCCGCACGTCCTGACGTGCTCAACCGGCTGACGGAGAGCCAGTCGCTTGTTCCGGCCGGCTGCACCGTGATTCAGAACGATGTCGGTTCGGCT
>JAFUXZ010000267.1 GCA_017470795.1 Paludibacteraceae bacterium | reverse complement strand
CCACCGGTCGTCAAACGTCAGTCCGGCATAGACCACCGTACCTCGCAGAACACTCATTACAGGCTCGCCCTGCGCTGTTGCTATTTGGGTGCCATATTGACGCATGGCCGGATTAAAACCGACTGTTACAGCCCCCTTGACCGGCCTGTAGAACACCAGTCGGTCTGCATCCTGCCGCTGTTCCTCATCTGCCGACAGATTATACTTTTCGTCCTCCTCATACTGATGCACAAAGTCGGTCTCCTGATTGGAGCGTGCAATCAGCCGCGTACCGTCTATATAGGTCACGGAGTCGAGTGCGGGCATCGAATCCGGCTGTACTTCACCACGTAGAACCTGTTGCAGCATAACGATATATTGCTGCTGGCGTGCCAGTTGCTGACTCATCGAGTCTACACGGACGGCATCATTAAGCAGGTAGTTTCGTGCTGCCTTGTCACCATATCCGGGCAGATAGTGCCTGATTGGGGTGAACAGAATCAAAAGGGTAAGTATGGCAAAAGTCAGTACGATGAGCCCACTCCCCCACATAAAAACAGAGAAGCGCGACAACCGTCCGTGCCACACTTCGTCGAGCGTGTTTTCATTCATCACCGATACCCGATACTTGAACCGGAACCGGTGCATATAGTTGGAGATTTTGCTCATCTATGATTCAAAACAAGGGCTCTGACTTTCCTTTTCCGACAGACAAACGGTCTGCGCCGGAAGTTTATATGCTGCCGCAAAGATACAAAAACCAACGTAATTGGTCAAAAGCATCATATTCTTCGTTCATAATGTAGAGCAGCAGACTGCTGCTGTCATGCTGCAAGGAACTGACAGGGACCTTGCAATCTACTGACAGGGCGTACTTATTGACGCACTGCAGAACAGAGGAGAATGGTGCAGGCTTGCCGGACGAAAGAGCGTACGTGTCCTGCGAGACGTCACGCACATGCAGATTTCCTGAAACTCACTAACTGTAATGTAAGACGTACGCTTTATCTGTGCCGCCAGGTCAGAATGGTGTGGCATCTGTCTCCGGAGCAGGCATGGCACCAACATAAGGCATGCCGCCTGACATCGGAAGATTGTCGTTGTATTCGGGAAGTGGTGTCTCGTTGATTTTGGATTGAATCTTGATTGCCTGCTGCATCCTGCCGTCGGCGGCCATATCAGCATCGTCCAAATTGGCAAACTTGGCATACTGCCCCTTGAAGCGCAACGTGACGGTATCAACAGCACCATTACGATGTTTTGCAATAATAATTTCAGCCTTTCCGATGGTTGAATTGCCATTGCCGTCATCGTACATTTTGTAGTATTCTGGACGATGGATAAAGCAGACCATGTCTGCATCCTGCTCAATGGCTCCCGATTCGCGCAAATCACTCAACTGCGGCCGTTTACCATCATTGTTTCTTGACTCAACGCTCCGGTTGAGCTGTGAAAGGGCGATGACCGGAATATCCAACTCCTTTGCCAAAGCCTTAAGCGACCGCGAGATTGTACTCACCTCCTGCTCACGGCTGCCGACGTTCATGCCTGACGCATTCATCAGTTGCAGATAGTCGATGATGATGAGTTGCACACCGTGCTCGCTCACCAGACGACGCGACTTACTGCGCAGTTCTGCAACCGACAGGCTGGGCGTATCGTCAATATATATTGGAGCGTCAGACAAACGCTGAATGTTAGTGTCAATCTGCTTCCAGTCATCTTGGCTAATCTGACCGCTTTTCAATTTGCTTCCGTCCAGTTCGCACACGTTCATAATCAAACGGTTGGCTAACTGAACATTGGACATCTCAAGCGAGAATATCGCCACCGGTACATTGCTGTCAACGGCAATGTTCTTGGCCATCGACAACACGAATGCTGTCTTGCCCATGGCCGGACGAGCCGCAATGATAATCAGGTCGGATCTCTGCCAGCCGGAGGTGATGTTGTCCAAGTCTATGTAGCCGCTTCTGATGCCTGTTGCTCCGTCTTTCTGACCCGCAGCACGCATGCGCTCCAAGGCCTCCTGCACCACAGAATCAATCCGGTTGAAGTCGCGCATCTGGCTGTGCTGATTGAGTTCAAAGAGTGCTGCCTGCGCCTGCTGCAACTGGTCATCGACATCTGTCGTTTCGTCAAAAGCATGCTCCGATATCTTACCCGCAATGCGTATCAGTTCGCGTTCAACATATTTCTGGGAGATGATACGCCCGTGATACTCCAGATGCGCTGCGCTGATTACCTTGGTCGTCAGTGATGCAATATAGGGCATGCCGCCAACGCTCTCAAGGTCTTCCGACTTGCGCAGCTGCTCCACGACGGTATACATGTCCACAGGTTGTTCATGTCCGGCGAGTTGAGCGATGGCAGCAAAGATTTTCTGATGAGCCGGCATATAGAAGTACTCGGCTTTCAGAAACTGACACACGCGATCGTACGCACCGTTTTCAATCATCAGTGCACCTAATGTAGTTTCTTCCAACTCAATGGCTTGTGGCGGCAGTTTACCGGCCTCATTGGGACCTATGGGCTCATACTCCTGTTTGGAGCGTCGGCTGTTGCTTCTGACTGATGACGGCATGGTGCAGATATCTGATGTTTGTTTTCTATATCGCATCTCGTCCTCGTAGACTGATGGCTCTGTACAGCCATAATCAGAATCCGAACGGATGCATATCGTTTTGTTTGAGCCGCAAAGGTAAGTCGTTTTTTATTGCGTTCCGAAAAAAGTTTTACACATTCTGATGTTGATAAATCTCTTTCGGACAGCTTATGCCGACGGAGCACGCACTGCGAATTGTCACGGGAAGACCT
>JAFUXZ010000266.1 GCA_017470795.1 Paludibacteraceae bacterium | reverse complement strand
TTTGTTGTTGCTTTGTTATCACATTAAGCCCCTCGGTTTTGTGATGCAATCATTTTGAATTTTATTTTGATTGCATCGGATTAATAAATTGTTTTTAACTAACTGAACATAAAAAAGAATGTGAACTTTATTGATCTTATCTGTTCTGTTGAAGGTCCTAGACTACCGTTTAATAATTCAAATAAGTAAAGCCCACAGATGAACACCATGAGCATTTACAACCTTACTTACTTGGGGGTTTGTCAGAAGTGTCGAGATTCGGACGACCCAAAAATAAAGCGTAACGCCTTTAATATGTCAAAGGATTGACTTTCGTTGTCAATCACATCTGCAAAAGTACAAAACTTTTTTCAATTGACAAGAATATAAAGAAAAAGAATGCAGAATATATTTGCTTATATTCTGCATTCTGATAAGTAATTATTATGTCGTTACGGGGATTAACCGCCGAAGTTGTCGTACATAATGTTTTCTTCAGGTACTCCCAAGTTGTCAAGCATTGTAGTAACTGCTTTTGACATCGGACCAGGACCGCACATGTAGTATTCGATGTCTTCCGGTGCATCATGGTCTTTGAGATAGGTCTCGTACATCACGTTATGCACGAAACCGGGCGTGTACTTCACACCTGCAGCATCGGCTGCCGGATCGGGACGGTCGAGGGCGAGATGGAAGTGGAAATTCGGAAATTCTTTCTCCAGTCCAAGAAAATCTTGCAAATAGAAAACCTCGTTGAGAGCGCGTGCGCCATAGAAATAGTGCATCTCGCGGTCTGTCGTGTGAAGTGTCTTTGTCATGTGCATAATCTGTGCACGTAGAGGAGCCATGCCGGCACCACCGCCCACCCAGATCATCTCGTTCTTGGTGTCGAAATGTGGATGGAAATCGCCGTACGGGCCGGACATAATCACCTTGTCGCCCGGTTTGAGTGAGAAGATGTATGACGATGCAATACCGGGATTTACGTCCATGAAACCACTGCGGTCAGGCTTGAAGGGTGGTGTGGCGATACGTACGGTAAGCATGAATACATCACCTTCAGCAGGATAGTTGGCCATAGAGTAGGCACGGATGGTGTCTTCGGGATTTGAACACTTGAGGTCGAACATGTGGAAGTTCTCCCAAGCCTTAACATATTCTTCGCCAATGAGCGAACGGTCGTAGTCAGAGTAGTTGATGCAGTCAAATTTCGGAATCTTAATCTGAGCATAAGAACCGGGGATAAAATCCATGTGCGCTCCGGCTGGTAACTGCACCTTGAACTCATTCATAAAGGTAGCCACATTGGTGTTAGAAACGACGGTGCATTCATACTCCTTCACTCCGAGCACTGATTCAGGAACTTTTATTTTCAAATCGCCTTTTACCTTAACCTGACAGCCCAGACGCCAGTGGTCCTGAATCTGTTTGCGGTTGAAATGAACCGTCTCGGTGGGGAGAATTTCGCCACCACCTTCCGTGACTTGGCATTTGCATTGTCCGCATGAGCCTTTGCCACCACATGCTGAGGGAAGGAAAACTCCAGCATTGCTCAACGAGCCGAGGAGTGAACCTCCGGCTGCGACCTCAACATCTCGTTCGTCATTGATGTTGACTTTAACATTGCCGGAGGCTACAAGGTAGCGTTTTGCGACGAGCAGGATCACTACTAAGAGCAGGATGACCAACAAGAACACCGCTACGCTTGACATGATAGCCGTTGAATTGATTGCCAATAACATGTTATCTTATGAATTTTACTGATTAACAAATAATGTTTACCAAATACAGGTCTGTTTTCAAATTAAAGCGCATCAGATGCTCAGACCGCTGAAGCACATGAAAGCCATGGCCATCAAACCAACGGTAATGAATGCGATGCCAAGTCCGCGCAAGGGGGCAGGAACATCACTGTATTCCATCTTTTCGCGAATACCGGCCATGCCTACGATAGCCAATAACCAGCCGATGCCAGACCCAAGGGCGTATGCAAAGACATCACCGATGCCGGTGAGTGCCTGCGTGCTTGATGGATCAAGATTGATGCGCTGCTGCATGAAGAGCGAGCACCCCATGATGGCGCAGTTGACAGCAATCAAAGGCAAGAAGATTCCAAGTGAAGCGTAAAGTGAGGGGCTGTATTTCTCGACAACCATTTCAACCAGTTGTACGATGGCCGCAATAACGGCAATAAAGAGAATGAAACTCAAATAACTAAGGTTGAGTGTCGCAAATGACGGACTCAGCCATGTAAGTGCGCCCTCGGCAAGCACATATTTTTGTAACAGATAGTTGACCGGGAGCGTGACAAGTAGCACAAACGTTACCGCAGCACCCAATCCGAGAGAAGTCTTGACGTTCTTCGACACGGCCAAATAAGAGCACATGCCGAGGAAACTGGCAAATATCATGTTGTCCACGAATATCGAACGGACGAATAAAGCAAATGCGTGTTCCATAATCTGTGTTTCTTCTGTCTATGTTTTGTTTTTTTTTTCTGATTCGACAAATGCTTACTTCTCTTGCAAATCCTTGTTCTTGGCACGATGAGCCCAGATGATGCAACCAACCAGAATAAGTGCCATAGGAGGCATAATCATCAGACCGTTGTTGGCGTAACCCCAGTCGTAGAAGCATTCAGGGATAACTCGCATGCCGAACAAGGTTCCGGACCCAAATAATTCGCGGAAGAATGCAACAATAATCAGGATGAGGGCATATCCTACACCATTGCCAAGCCCGTCAAGCAAACTGTCCCATGGTTTATTGCTCATGGCAAAAGCCTCAAGGCGTCCCATCAGGATACAGTTGGTGATAATCAGACCGATATATACTGATAACTGAACACTGACATCGTATGCAAAAGCTTTCAAGACTTCACTCACGACAGTTACGAGCGCTGCTACAACGACCAATTGTACAATGATACGTATACGCATCGGGATGGTGTTGCGCAAGAGTGAAATGACAACGTTAGACATGGCCACAATAATCGTCACAGCCAAACCCATAACGATGGCCGGCTCCAGTTGCACCGTCACGGCTAATGCCGAACAAATGCCAAGTACTTGCACGATGACAGGGTTGTTCTGACTCAAAGGACCGAGCAATACTTCTTTAGTTTTATCTGATAAACGCATGTTGATAATAGTTTTTCAGTGTTGGATGATGTGTGAATATGCGTGTTTTTAATCGTTTGAAGCCTCCTCAGCGATTTCTGCTGTGGCCGCATTACAACATGGCATCACTTGTGTAGCTTCCGAATCTATGGCGCCTTCAGTAGAATCTGCCGTATCATTAGCCTCAACTGTTGAGCCCTCACTTATTCCGCCAAGAAAGATTACGTATTGCTTCAAACTGCTGTTGAACATGTCACGTACGCCATTGCTCGTGAATGTTGCACCAGAAATAGCATCCACCTGCTGGTCATTGGCGTTGCTCTTGACAACTTCAACGGCGTTCTCGCCAGACGCATAAAGTGTTTTGCCCTTGAAACGTGTAGTGAAGAATTCCTTGGTAATTTCTCCTCCAAGTCCGGGAGTCTCACTTTCATGAGAGAAATCAACGCCAAAGATGGTTTGTTTGTCGTCATTAAGTGCCACGTAACCCCATATCGGTCCCCACAAACCGGCACCTCTGAGTGGAAGTACGTATTTCTGCTGTCCGTCTATGGTAGCGAAGTATATCGGTAACTGGCGCTCGGTCTCCGGCTTCGCATTTTCTTTTGCCACATCAACCCCAAATGCAACATCACGATCTTCGCTAACGACGGTTCCGTCTATCTTAACAAGCTGTGCGGCAGTGACGTACTGCTCGTAAAGTGCCGCAGCATCTTGTCCGTCCAGATTGACGTTCAGCGCACGCAAGATCTGTTTCTTTTTGTCAAGTGCAATGTTATCGTCTTGACGCTTCTTTAGCGCACTTGAAGTGAGTGCCAGCAATAAAGCTACAATCACAACCATTACAGCCGCATATACGATGGTATATGCATTGCTGTCCGTGTTGAGCTTCTTTTTTTCTTGTGACATAGTGTGTTTTGTTATTTAGTTTCCAAATAATATGTTTTCCGTCAAAGGATGCTTCTTTAAGATTCTCGGCTTCTCCTGTTCTGCATGATTCTCGAAACCTGTTCTTCCTGAAAGAGTGAATTCTGTCAATTCACGTTTGACTCGTACGTGATATTTGTACTGTTTTCTTCAATTACACAGGGTAGACTTTGTCGCTTGTGAGTATGCCTCTTAAAACTCGTGTGAGGTTTCTTCTCTGAAGATTAGATCTCCGCTGTCTGTTACGGGTAAATGCCGACGTTAATATGTCTTCATGACCCATTATCTGTGTATTCGAGTCTAATGACGCCATCATGAAAAGGAGTGACGTGGTGTCTGTCTCTTACGTAACCTTGACCCTCATGTAGAATGTAAAACTTTCTTCTGGCTAAACTTTGACTATGATTGATATATTATGATGTGACTTTCGTTTATTCAACCATGCATGCAAATCTGTTGTCGTAATCCGTTTACAGTCTGTATATCCGACGAGGTTGATGTGGTGCGTACCCCGCGTTTCATACAGCGCACTGTTTGTTTCGTTGATTATGGCATAACCGTCAGTGGCAGTGCATTTATCTGTCCTGAGACGTTCTTGTGCGTGGTTGACAGAGAATCAGTTCTGATAGTATTGGGACAGTTCATCCTTTAACTGCGGCTCGTTTGATGCGGCGGCGGATATTGCGCTGCACGACGCAGTAATCAATGAGAGGAGCAAAGGCATTCATGAGCAGTATGGCGAGCATCATACCCTCGGGATATCCGGGATTGAGTACGCGGATGATGATGGCCATCATACCAATCAGAAAACCATAAATATACTTGCCTGTTTCGGTGCGTGCAGAGGTGACAGGGTCTGTGGCCATGAAGACGGCACCGAAGCAGAAGCCTCCCAATACGAGGTGCATATACCATGGGGTCTGAGCTGCGGCCGTCGTGCCAAAGGCATTGAAGCAGAGAGCGGTGAGTGCACCTCCGACGAAGATGCTCAGCATGGTTTTCCAACTGGCGATGCGGGTCATCAACAGCAGGCATGCGCCGAGAGCAATCGCGATGACAGAAGTCTCGCCTATCGAACCTGGTATAAGTCCGATGATGGCATCCCATACGCTCATGCTGTTGCCAGCGGCGTCAGTAAGTGCGTTGGCTGCGGTGCCAGAACCTATTTGTCCGAGTGGTGTGGCTCCGGTGAATCCGTCAACCAATTGTTGCCCGCAGTCCCATCCCCATGTTCCATCTGTGCGAATGAAAGCCTCATTGCCGGACATCTTTGTAGGATAGGAGAAGAAGAGAAACGCACGGGTCACGAGGGCAACATTGAATATGTTGTAGCCAGTCCCGCCGAAAACTTCCTTGGCGAAAATAACGGCAAATGCTGTCGCTACGGCCACCATCCACAGTGGCGTGTTAATGGGGACAATAAGCGGGATGATGAATCCCGTAACAAGAAAACCTTCTTGTATTTCCTCCTTTTTCCATTGTGCTACGGTGAACTCAATGCCCAGACCGACAATATAACTCACGAGAATGTATGGGAGTACAGCGAGCAGACCAAAGGCAAATGTAGCCCAGAATCCTGCGTCTTGTCCTGTGGCGAGGAAGTGTTGATAACCAACGTTGTACATGCCAAATAGCATTGCGGGAACAAGAGCAATGATGACGGTGGTCATGGCTCGCTTGGAGTCAATGGGGTCGTGAACTTGTGCACCGATGCGCTTGGCAGTCGTGTTGGGCACGAACAGGAATGACTCAAAGCCTTCGTATAGCGATTGGAACATGTGCAGCTTTCCGCCTTCAGTGAAGGTCGGTTTGAGCTTTTCAAATCTTTCCTTGAATGTCATATTGTTGTTGATTGATGGATGTGTTTGTTATTCAAGTTCTTTGCGCATCTGGCTGAGAGCCTGGCGTACGATGGCCTGCAGAGGCATCTTGGAAGTGCAGACGAATTCACACAGTGCGAAGTCTTCCGGTGCGACCTCATAGGCTCCCAGTGTTTCCATGCGGTCTATGTTGCCGGCAATCATGGCTTTGATGAGATATTCAGGATAGATGTCCATAGGGAATACCTTGTCATATTCACCTGACATGATAATGGCGCGTCGGCCGCCGAGCAGGCGTGCGTCGTATTCGTACTCGATGATCTTGGGCATGAATTTGCCAAGAATGCCACTCAGGTAAGTGCCGCTGGTGCTGAATTTGTTGATGCGTGGTGCCACCCAACCCAGAATCTCGTCGGTGTCGCTTCCGTCTGCAATCACGCTAATCTGGTTGCAGTAGGGGCAGAGTGTTTCCTGCTCATCAATCTGCGTGCCGGATAATATGTTGCCGCAGATGATGCGTGGCTTGACGCCCACTTCGATATTGCAGCGTGTGATGCACGATGCTGGCTGTCCATAGGTGTATTTGTAGTATTGCGGGGTGCGAACCAGTGGGCCGCATAGCGCAATGGTCTTCTGCATGTCTACGTGTCCTTTCTGAATCAGGCGACCGATGATGGCAAGATCCTGAATGCCGATGGTGTAAACTGTCTCTCCTTTGTTGACTGGAGCTACATGATTGATCTGTACGCCAACGTTACCGGCAGGGTGTGGTCCGTCAAATGCAGTGATGGTGCAGTTTTTCAGGCTGTCGAACATGTGACTGGGCTTGCGCGCGTTCACGCCGACATATACAGGGGCTATCATGGCCAGTGTGTCGATGGCAGCTTGCAGTTCAGCTTGATGTCCGGCAAGGGTGAAATTGAAGTCGGCAGCCAGAGGTGCGGTGTCAAAAGTAGAAATAAAGATGGCTTTGGGTGTTGCATCAGGGTTGGCAATCACATCGTAGGGACGCTGCCTGATGTATACCCACATGCCTGATTGGAGCAGCAATGCTTTGGCTGTTTGTGCATCAGTGGCTTTTGTGTCAAATGTCACGTGCTCCACTTCTGCATCAGGGGTGATGTCGATGGACATCACCTTGCGCCGTTCGCCGCGGTTGACGGCTTCAATAATGCCACTCACGGGTGAGACAACGTTAATCTCTTCGTGCACTTTGTCATGGAAGAGTGGCTGTCCGGCCTTGACGTGCTCGCCTGCTTTAACTACTACTTTCGGCGTGATGCCTTCAAAGTGATCAGGGACGATGCTGTAGCGTTTGGCAATGTCGGCAGTGCCGACCTCAAGTGTGGCTTCGCCACTGATTTTAATGTCCAATCCGCGTTTCAGCTTGATTGTAGTCATGTTGGTATGATTAGTTTTGTTAGTGACGTCGTAGGGCTGTGCTGTCGCGCAGCGATTTGATCAGTCTGCAAAGGTACTTATTTATCTTGAATGTACAACGCGTGACCGCAGTGTTTTTCAGAAAAAGGGGGAGATGCTGAACTTGGCGGGCGGTGGCGTTTTTCATTGGGATTCGGATGGCCTGCCGGAGTTTTTTTGCGTGTGTCTTTTGATTATGGCTTGACGAACCGGATTGTGTCGTCGTCGCTTCTGATGATGTACATGCCCGATGGGGCGGAGAAGTGTATCGTGCTGGTTCCCGCTTCAATCTGCACGTGCATGACGGGCTGCCCGGTAACGGTGTAGATGGTCAGCCGGCGCGTGCAGTCAGAGGTTAGCGTCAGCCGGTTGTCTGATGTGCAGGCAATGACCGACATCTTCGGAGTCTGTAGCACGGGCAGGGCGGCTGCCACATGCAGGTCTTCTGCTCCCATGACTTCGGTGGATGTTTCGCCAAGCCATCCGGCCACCTGATTCAGCCCGGTGTATACTTTGACGAAGTGGATGCCGGGCAGTTCCACCGGCTTGCCTTCTGCATCTACGGCCCAGTCAATCTTCATGTTGGAGCGGTCGTCATTGTTCGGGAAGTTGTCTGCATAGCCGTAGTCGTAGCAGTAGAGTACGTAGTATGACCCGTCGCCGCGCTCATCGACGGCATTGTTGGGCAGACAGGTGCCGCTGAAGGTGATGGAGTCTGCGTCAATCCATTCGGGGAAGTACGACTGTGTGTGGTAGGTGTTCTGTGGGATGTAGCCGGTGCGGCCCTGATTGTCGCGCCATGCAATGTGTGTGCT
>JAFUXZ010000031.1 GCA_017470795.1 Paludibacteraceae bacterium | reverse complement strand
TGTGCGCCTGCAAGAGCTACGGGATTATATACTACTATCGACGTGATGAGGCCCGAATCACGGCCAAGACAGATGAAGACCTGATTCGGCTTGAGAAAAGCCAGCAGACTATCCCACTATTTCAGTAGGCGTGACGATACGCGTCACACGGTGATCATGGCTCAGAGAGGGTACCTCCTCCACAAGCTGAAAGTCATAGCAGATACCCACGATAGGCCGGGTGGTGTGATGCAGGAACCGGTCGTAATAACCCTTACCGCGCCCCAACCGGTTGAGAGATCTGTCAAAAGCCACACCGGGAATAACAATCAGGTCAATCGGTCCGGTATACAGGTCGGTTGTCGGCTCCATAATTCCATACGAACCAACCATCATGTTCTCCTGCCCCTCATAAGGGCGGATGTCCAACTTTGACCCGTTAATTACAGGGAGCAGTATCCGCTTCTTGTCATACCACCGTTCTATCAATCCCAAGGTGCTGACTTCATTGCGCAGAGGATAGTAAACCATTACCGACTGAGCCCGCTCAAATTCGGGCAGCGTCTCAAGCTTCTGCATCACCTGCTCCGACAGCTCCAACACCTGCTCATGGCTCAAGGACTTGCGCTGACGGGAGACTTGCTGACGCAGATTATCTTTTTGCCGACCGATACGCCTGTATCTGCGGTCTTGAAACCATTGGGTGAGGAAATGTCTCATATACTAACTTTCAAATCATAATTTGCGGCTGCAAAAGTAGTTATTTGAAATCGAAAACACCGTATTGGTGCACTGTTTTCCTAAAAAATCACAGCTACAGAAGCATCAGCAGCATGCTTTTCGATATGCTGCAAGCCTGAAAAGGACAACGATTCAGCACGCTCCGACGGATCTTCCGCAATGCCTGACCAATCTGACCAATAGCCTGCATTCTGCGTCCATCCGTACTTGTTGACCGACACCGGCGGAATAGGATATACCGCTGATGAACCAACATGCGTCAGCTCCTGCTGCGTCGGCTCCCGGTCAGAATGAGGGTCGGCGAAATGTCCGAAGCGAATCATGTCATTGCGCCGCCACCTGCCCCTTGATATCATCAATAGCATTGACCGAATAATCTGTATTGACTTTATTGTAATCTTGATGCAGACGGACAGAATTATTTCCGGAGTTCACGCCCGACGTCGCTGACTGACCTAATGAGTCAGTCTGTGCCGATAACTTTATCGACATGCATATCAAAAGGAGCTGTTGCTATACGTCTTATGTGCTCTTCACGGAATAAATCGCCTGCAAAGGTTTGTGCTCTGGTATCAGTATTGCCCCACTAATTACTCATCTGAAGCATTCTGCGAATCGGTAAAACAGCCTTTTTTGCTACTTCAGCATCTACATGTATCTCATTAACTTCATCACGCAGGCACAGATAAATCTTTTCCAACGTGTTCAGGCGCATGTATTTGCATTCATTGCACATACAGCCTATACTGCCCTCACTCACTTCCGGCGGAACAGGTATAAAGTTTTTATCAGGACAGGCCTTTTGCATCTGATGCAGTATGCCGGCTTCAGTTACCACCAAGAAAGTATCTCCTGAATCACTTCGAACGGCATAGTTCAGCAAAGCCTGCGTACTCCCCACCACATCGGCCAACGCCAACACAACAGACTTACACTCCGGATGCGCCAGCACTTTTGCACTCGGGTATTGCTTCTTGAGTTCTAAAATGGCCTCGACCGAAAACTGCTCATGTACATGGCAAGCACCATCCCACAGCAGCATGTCCCGCCCGGTGACACTATTGATGTAATTACCCAGATTCCTATCCGGACCAAAGATGATTTTCTCATCCTCCGGCAGCTGATCTACTATTTTCTTCGCATTTGTACTTGTCACCACTACGTCGGTAAGAGCCTTAACAGCTGCCGAGGTGTTTACATAACTGACTACCGTATGGTCAGGGTGTGCCTTTACAAACTGCTCAAACTGATCGGCAGGACAACTGTCTGCCAGCGAGCATCCTGCTTCCATATCAGGGACAAGTACTTTTTTATCAGGACAAAGTATCTTGGCTGTTTCACCCATAAAATGCACCCCGGCCAGAACGATGATGTCTGCATCTGTCTTGGCTGCCTGCTGAGCCAAAGCGAGACTGTCACCCACAAAATCTGCTATATCCTGAATGTCACCAGTCTGATAATAATGCGCCATTATTACAGCATTTTTCTCTTTGCGAAGACGATTTATTTCACGGATGATTTGAGTGGTTTCCATAACTGTCTGAATTTATTTCTACAATGGATAGGAACTGAAATTGACGTTGTGTCTACAAAATATGAAGCCTTACAAAAGTATTTGATTTTGAGCGACAAACTTACTAAATTTGCCCCAACGCGCCAAAACAGCCATAATGCAGGCTGCTTACATGCTTACTTTCATAATATCTCCGAAACATATCTATCCTAATTATCACATGATACTTCAACAAACCTATCCGCTGCACGACGGCAGATTTATACCGCGCATTGCCCTCGGCACATGGCAAATGTCACCTCAACAGGCCTATGATGCATGCAGCGAAGCCATTAAGGCAGGATATGTGTCTATCGACACTGCCGCAGCATACGAAAATGAATCTGCCGTGGGAGCCGCAGTCCGTGACAGTCATGCAAAGCGAGAAACACTTTTTATCACCTCCAAAGTACCGGCTGAAATCAAAGACTACGATGCTGCCAAGAAGCAAATCGAACAGTCCTTCAGACTGCTTGACATCGACTATATCGATTTGATGCTTATTCATGCACCCAAACCATGGGATGAAATGCACCGGGGAAGTACGCGCAACTATGATGCCGAGAATCTTATGGTATGGAAAGCACTCCAAGAAGCACAGCAGGACGGGCGTGTCAAGTCGATTGGAGTATCCAACTTCAATACGGATGATCTGGACAACATTATCAGCAAAAGCGGTCAGATACCGGTTGTCAATCAGATTAGGGTACATGTAGGCCATGTCCCGGAGGATGTGATGGACTACTGTAAGCAAAGGCAGATACAGATTATGTCTTATGCTCCCATCCATACCGGACGACTGCTGCATCATGAGCCACTTGTCCGCATGGCCGAAAAATATGGCGTCAGCGTTGCCCAGCTCTGCATCCGGTTCGACTATCAGCTGGGCACGATAGTCCTGCCTAAAAGCACACATGCCGAACGCATCAGACAGAATGCGGACATCGATTTCGAAATCAGCAGCGAAGACATGCAGTTACTGCTCCGTATGAGCGAAAAAGAATGAAGAAAATCAAGCTTTGTCAACACCTCATCATTATATAAATAACTCTTTATAAAAAATAAAAATAGATATATGATGATGATATGATGTGCATAATGTTGATAACTATTTTATTTCATTGATAGTAAGCAATATATACGCGTTAGCTGATGTTGAAAATGGCAGATAAAAGTTTTCAAAGAAAAATTTGGACTGAAATCCTTCGGCGGCGTATGTATAAAAAATCAGAGTAAGCAAAAATTTTTTACGAAAAGTTTTCCACTATTTTTCCACATAGTTATGAACAACATCTTTACCTCTTTGAAACATGTGTGTGTTATGCTCCTTATGGGATGCTCCTTCAGTGTTGCGGTGCAAGCTCAGCAGACGCTTGCATTTCCCGGTGCTGAAGGTTTTGGCAGATATGCTTCCGGCGGGCGTGGCGGCAAGGTAGTTACGGTGACAAATCTGTCTGACTATGCTTCGTCAGAGACTCCTGTCGTAGGGTCATTGCGGTGGGCTCTTGATCAATATGTGCATAAAGAAATAGTTGACGGCAAGGAAATAACCGTCTACGAACCGCTGACAGTGGTGTTTAATGTGGCGGGCAATATCCATCTTGTTGAAGATTTGAAAGTGAAGCGCGCTGACCTGACCATTGCCGGACAGACAGCACCGGGGCAAGGGGTCTGCATCACAGGTCACAGCATGCTTTTCAATGGTGCTACTGGCGGCGAATTGTGGTATTGGGGACCGAGGCGTAAGAATGTGATCGTACGTTATATGCGTTTCAGACCGAGTGTGCCGGACAGCAGTTACGTCACCTATGGAACAGACATTGAGAATTATGAGAATTTCATCCTTGACCACTGCACCATGACGTGGGCTAACGAGGAGTGCCTTGCTGTGTATGACAACCTCTATACGACTGTGCAATGGTGCATTGCCTCAGAGGGACTATACAGTGCGAATCACGCGAAGGGCTTAAGGTCTTATTGTGGTGTGTGGGGCGGTCAGTTTGCAAGTTATCATCATAATCTGATAGCACACAACAACAGTCGTAATATCCGCTTCAACGGGGCACGGAGCCATGATACGCTTGCCGTTGTCGAATATCGCAATAATGTCGTCTACAACTGGGGGTCTAATAATTCAGGTCAGGGGCTTGAGATGCAGATTGATGTTGCCGAAAGCCGATGTGAACTTAATATGTTCAACAACTATTACAAGCACGGACCTGCATCGCCAAAAGGAGGGAACATAACCAATACGAACAAGGCTATCCGGCTGGTTCGTATTGACCAGACACGTGCTACTGTCGAACAGGGTCATCAAGGCAGACATTATGTCGAAGGCAATTATCTGACCGACTTTCCAACCGTTTCGGCCGACAACTGGAACTACGGCGTTCAATTTAATTCGTCACCTTATTCCACAGATTCTGCTTTAGCCCATCGGTTATTCAGAAGTTTGACTCCATCACCGGAAGTAGAGGCCATCATGCCCATAAATCTGGAGTCGGCCCAGAGCGCCTACGAGTTGACACTGGCCGGTGTGGGTGCGACTTGTCCCGCACGTGACTGGCAAGATCAGCGGATTGTCAACGAGACTGTCTCCGGTACGGCATCAGGAACCGGTAAGTTTGGAGCGCAGAAAGGTATCATCGACGATCCCGAGGCGGTCGGTGGATGGCCCGTATTAGAGGGCACGCCGTATACTGACACGGATGGCGACGGCATCCCTGACGATTGGGAAACCGCACACGGGCTCAACCCCAATGATGCTGCAGATGGTGCAGTTATCACTGCAAGTGGATACAGCAATCTTGAACTCTACATCAACGGCATCAATCCGCTAATCACTGCGCTTGACGAGAAGCACACAGATAGTCAGGTTTGGGCTTGTCTGGCAAATAGCGAGGTAAGCATATCGTCTGACGTTTTAGTTAATCAAATTGAAGTCTACACCCTTGATGGGCGGCAGATTCTGGCTCAACCGGTTCATCAGAACAATGCAGTGATTGCACTCCCGGTTCAGACAAACTCCGTCATCGTCAACATACATCTCCGCAACGGAGTGAACGTGCGGCGCATTCTGACAGGTCGTTGAAGCAGTATTCTTTTTCTGTCGGGTCTGATATCAGGCCTATATAACAACAAAGTTCGGAGCATACAGTGCTCCAAACTTTGTTGTATCAGCAAGTGTTGTCACTCACCAAGCCTCAAGGCTGCCGCCTCTTCTGCTTGCTTCAACCTCAGGAGCATCCCAAAGTTCCGCAGCAGCCACCTCCGCAACAGCCACGGAATCAACCCAATAATAATCATCCTCGGACGTTGCCTCTTCTTCGGCTGCTTCCGAAGCCTCTTCATAGTTGTAAACCGATGATTCATCGACCCGGCACATTATTAAATAAAGATCATATATCAGGGAAGCCATGGCGTCCAAAGTGCTATACGTGAATTCGAACTTTGGTTTGATGGCATACTCTCCATCGCGATTGATAAAGCCAATCAAATCGTCAACCACGACCATAGCCAGTCCGTTTTTCATGAAAGGATATGCCTGATCATATTTCGGCTTGATTACCCAATCACCATCGCGATTGATCAGGCCATAGCCATCATCTTCTTCTTGTGCGAAAACAAGGTCGTCATTTGTATTGGAAAATATCGTCATGTCCGAATACTTTGGTCGGATGATAATCTCACCTTCTTTGTCTATCAGTCCGTATTTGCTGTCACGATAGATGATGGCCGTTCCGTTACGGAAACCATAGATTCCGTCGGCTCTTACAGAGAACAGTTCATTGCCCTCTGTGTTCATGGCTACATGTTTGTCATCAGATTTTTTAACCCAGAATATACCCTCCGACAAACCGGATATGCTCCCGTTTTTAGTTTTGTAGACGATTTCATCCCGGTCGTTGATAACGCGGTAACTATCATTTTTTTTGACGATGGCAAATCCGTTGTTCACCTCTATGATTTTTTCATATTTTGGTTTGATGACGATTTCTCCTTTTTTGTCAACCGTTCCCCAGAGTCCGTCGTTGTTGCGAAACCATGCCTGTCCGTTAGAATCGTAGTTGATGACGGTCTTTGCTTTTTTTAGTTTGAAAAGTTCCTTGTCTTTTTTGTCAATGGCAATGATGGTGTTATTGTCATCCACGACGAAGGCAATACCATCCGTAAAGAAAGTGGCATATTTGTACTTTGGTTTGATAACCCATTTGCCGTCTGTATCGATGAAGCCGTACAGGCCGTCAGACTCTTTTTTTGCAAATGCAAGACCGTCGACAAAGGCCGAAACGTAAGCGTATTTGGGCTTGATGACCCAATCTCCTTTCGGACTGATGTATCCGTACAAGTCATCCTGACAAATCGGAATCAGGTCGTAGTTGACGGGTGATGAGTTCTTTTGGCATCCGAACAGGAGGAGTGTGAATGCAATGCCTGTCAGCAGGCGGGTGATGTTTCTCATATTGTTGTGCTTTGTTGGTTACGTGGTGCAAAGATATGTATTTGCATTCAAATGGTGTCAAGGTGGTTTGAGCCGACCGGGCTTCTACAGCCTCACGTATGGTTGTTGTCGATTAGCTCTCCATGGCTTCACGTTTGATTGCGGCGCATAGTGGGAGTGTGAGCAGCATGCACACCAGAGCGCCACACAGCATGACAGCCGATGTTCCAATCATCAGATTGCCCACTGACACCAGCGGACTGGCAACAGATCCGGCCAGGAAACCTGCGGCCCCGAACATGGCGGCTGCCGAACCTGCATTATTGCGCTCTGCATCCAGCGCGATGGCTGTTGCAACGGGTTGCATCAGGCCGAACGAGAGCAACATGTAGATGTAACACGGCATGAGTATCGGCAGCGGCAGGTATAGGATTTGGCAGACAGATACCAGCACCGTCGAGAGCATCAGATCGATGGCGGCCCATTTGAGGGCAGTGTTCTGATGGTGAAAACGTGTTGCAAGTCCTGCCCCGACGGCTATCATCAGCGCATTCAGGCCGAAGCACAGGCTGAACTCAAAGGCCGACAATCCGTATACCTGTTGGAAAATGAACGGTGAGGCTGAGATATAGGCGAAAAAGCAGAAGAACGACCCCATCACAGCCAGCGTCGAGAGCGTGAAGCGTCGGTTTTTGAATACGCGAAACAGATTGGTGTAGCTCTGTGTGACGCTTTGTTTCAGTCTCTTTTGCGGCGGGAGCGTTTCCTTGAGTCGCATGGAGCATATCGTCAGCACGATGCCGATTACCAGCAGCAGACAGAACACGCCCTGCCACGACGTAAAGTTGGCCATTGTTCCACCCACGATGGGAGCCAGAACCGGCGCAATGCCGTTGATGGCACCCAGTATGGCCATGAAGTCAGCCAGTTCTTTGCCTGTAAACATGTCGGTTGCGATGCTTTTTGACAGCACCACGCCGCCGGCACCGCCCAGTCCTTGCAGCACCCTGAAGAAGTTAAACACGTAGATGTTCGGGGCGAATACACATCCGACCGAAGCCAGTGCAAACAGCAGCATTGAGAGAATCAGCAACCGCTTTCGGCCATACTTATCAGACAGTGGACCTATCAGGATTTGTCCTAAAGCCAGTCCAAGCATACTTGCTGTCAGACTCATGGCCACCAGCGAAGGCGATGTCTGAAAGGCAGCTTGCATTTCAGGCATTTCAGGTAAATAAAAATCTGTGACGAACGGGCCAAAGGCCGTGAGCATTCCGAGTGTAATCGGAACAAACAAACCGATTTTTTGTTTCATACGTATCTTATGCGGAGTGTATTTGCCGTACTGCCTGACTGCCGTATCATGATGTTGTCGCAGTACGCACCAAGCCCTGCCAGACTTGCTTTTGCCAACCCCGCATAAGACAGCGGCAAATGTTGCGGTTTGCAAAATCGGGTGCAAAACTACAAAAGATCTCACAAACAGCAAAAGCTTTCAGGCTGGCTGCCTTTCCGAAAAAATCCGTCATGCCAATGAACACACTCATTGACATGACGGATTTGGGGCAGTAAATGATATGCTGCGACGATGATTACATTCTTGAAAAATGGTATTTTCTTGTTGAGAAATGAGAAATATCCTGTTGTATACCCGTCCCTAACACGAAATTCCTATTATCAAGTTGTTCTACAACGAATCCAGAGCCTTCTCCATTGTTATTTGATGTTGTGAAAGCAATGTAGGAAAGATTGAAAGATATGTCATCAACCCATGTTAACTCATAAGAGTATTTTTCTGTGTGAAGACTTCTTCCTTCAGTTAAACTATAATAATCGTTTATCGTAGATCCGTTTGCGTCTATAGACCATATTATCATGAGATTATCATTGGAAGGATCAGATTCAGTATATGATTTTTGTTTCATGTTTTCGTAGTCTGTAACGGTCATGAAATCTAATTTCCAATCACCGACAACCAGTTCCTTGGCTACTGTCAACGTATCTTTGGAAGTGATATTGGGTTCCGGCTGGGGTTCTTCTGGCTGGTTTGTGGACGTTGCAGCACATCCCTGAAGTACCAATAAAACCATAATGACCATCAAACCAACAGAAGTCAGGGTGTTTTTGCACATTGCAAATGTCTTTTTCATAATGTTAGTCATTAAAATGTCTTTGTTGTTTCTTTATTTGATATCAGATATCAGATTATGGTGACGCATCCTAAAAATTAAGTGTTCTAATAAAGTTTACCGTGTTAACAACTGTGGAATCAATGATATCATGTGCTGCTATAATCATAGATGTTTTTGAATTATAAGATTCTTCGCTCTGCTGATATGTATACCATAATCCTTGTAATTCGTTGTCAATTCCCAAGAGTATGTCATCGTCACCAGCAAAAATATCTGGATGCTCACCAACGTAAGGCAAAGTAAGAGGGGCTATTAGTGAATTATTTAGATAATAACCGACAATATAAACAGACGTTATGCCCGCTTTGCACGTATAATATATAAATGATATTCCCTTTTGAAGGGCATCTTGGGCGATTTCTGCAAGTTCTAACTCAGAAGCAAAGTTACTCAAATCATCAAAAGGAATGTATATGTTATTGTCTAGAGCCATTTTAAGCCATTCGTTAAGGTAAGTATCGTACGTACTGCGCGGCCGTGTTCCCGGGTTTCGAGGAACAGAATCAAGGATGCTTCTCACGTTATCGTACGAAAAATCTTTAATACTTATGTGAGGTATATAATCCTCAAGTTCATCACGCAGTGCAGTGTAATAAAACATCGTTTCCTCCGGGAGAACAGACCCTTCAGGGAAAGGGGCAAATGGTGCGTAATTGTTTATAGCATCAATGTCTTCTTCACTCATTCCCAAAACTGTCGAAAAATACTCATCCACCAGGCCGGATATTGTATTAAGAAGAGCGTCGTATTCGGCCCCATTCATTTCTGATACTGGTGTATTATATGTGCTGACATATTCTGCCAAGCCGTCCATAACATAATATACACCTTCTCTGATGCAGGAGTTGAAAGACTCTTTTGGGTTTACGTTTAGACGCTTCGCCCGTGTCTTCATTTGTGTAAATTCGTGATACTCAACACAATTCTCTTGCTGTAAAGATTCTTGGCAAGAATGGCAAAGGACCATTGCAGGCACAATCAATGCCCATGAGACTAATTTTTTCATAATTGATTGTAATTTGAAGTTGCGCAAAGATACTCGAATTGTTTTAATGATACAAAAGAAAAGTGCCGTCAGATAGGAAAATCAAATATATATTGCCTTGTTTCTAAACAATCAAAACATTACTTGTTGCCGAATCTCTTGGCAAAGAGGAGCATCATCTGTTCCGGCTGTCCGGGTTTAGCGGATCTGATTCCGACCGTGCATGACGGTGTGTTTGTGCTGTTGGCGATATGTGTTCCTATGCGTTATGTCATGCAGGAGGATATTGGTTCTGGGGTGGGCTTTGACGTTCCGGCTGTCTGAATCTGACGGATTTGGGTTGGAGGGTGCGTTCCTGCCTCATGATGCTGTTGGCAACAGTGTCACGGATGCCTTCACTGTCCGTGCAGCCCGTTTGCTCTGGAGCAGGGGTGTGGTGTGGGGGTGTGCTGATGCTTTCTGCACACAGAAAAAATCCGTATTTTTGTGCTTCCAAGTCCGGCGGTACAGACCGGCCGGATTCTGACTGTCAAGAAACAACGAGCAACATGTATCCACAGCAAATCATAGACGCCCTGCGCCATGTCCGTTATCCCGGCAACGGCAAGGACCTTGTCGAGGCCGGCATGCTTGAAGATGATATTCGTATCAGTGGCCTGAAGGTGAATTTCTCTATCATTTTTGAACGTGACAATGATCCTTTCATGCGCTCGCTCATCAAGTCGGCAGAGCAGGCTGTCCTCACCTATGTCGACTCCAATGCCGTGGTCGAGATTAACCCGAAGTTTCATCGTCAGACTGCTTCGCCTGCTGCCGAGAGTCCGCTTTCAGACGTGAAGCGGATTATTGCCGTCTCTTCCGGCAAGGGTGGTGTGGGCAAGAGCACCGTAGCCTGCAACCTTGCTGTAGCTCTGGCTCAGCAGGGGCACCGGGTGGGGTTGCTCGATGCCGATATTTTCGGTCCGAGTCAGCCGACGATGTTCGGTGCAGAGCACGAACGCCCTGTGGCAGAGACCGTCGACGGGCGTGACTTGATTGTGCCGATTGAGCGCTATGGGGTCAAACTGCTCAGCATCGGTTTTTTTGTTGATGCGTCGAGTGCCGTGATATGGCGCGGAGCGATGGCCTGCAACGCTGTCAAGCAACTCATCAATGATGCCTGCTGGGGGCCGTTGGATTACTTCCTGATAGACCTGCCTCCCGGCACGAGCGACATTCATCTTACGCTGGTGCAGACGCTCCGGCTGACGGGAGCTATCGTCGTCACGACCCCGCAGCCTGTGGCTCTCGCCGATGCGCGTCGCGGCATTGACATGTTTCGTCAGGACAAGATTGACGTCCCCGTGCTGGGCGTGATTGAAAACATGGCGTGGTTTACGCCTGCCGAACTGCCCGACAACCGCTATTACATCTTTGGCCGTGACGGAGGCAAAGAGCTGGCCCGGCAGGCCGGGGTGCCGCTGCTGGGGCAGATTCCGCTCGTACAAAGCATCAGGCAGGGCGGCGACGATGGTGTGCCGGTGGCAATTCAGGCCGGGCATCCTGCAGCGCAGTTCTACGAGCAGATTGCACGGCAGATTTGATGCCGTCTCCGCAGGTGCAGGGGCAGCAGAGGTGTCAGCAGTCCCGACAGCGCGTGGCGCATGCTGACGGTGAGATAATTTGGTTATTTTTGTACACGTAATAAATTAGCATAACAACATCATGATTCGCAACATTGCAGTCGTTGCCGGCGGCGACTCGTCAGAGTGGCAGGTTTCCTTCCGCAGTGCGGAGGGGCTGCTCTCCTTTCTGGACAACGACCGCTACGATGTCCGCATAGTAAGTCTGCGCGGGCAGCAGTGGGAGGTCGTTGACGGCAGTCGGCGTCATCCGATTGACAAAAACGACTTCTCATATCAAGTTGACGGGAAACGTCACACGTTCGACTATGCCTACATCACCATTCATGGCACACCCGGCGAGAACGGGCTGCTGCAAGGCTATTTCGACCTGATCCGGATGCCCTACAGTTCGTGCTCCGCACTGGTGTCGGCCCTGACGTTCGACAAGTACGTCTGCAAGCAGTATCTGCGCGGTTTTGGCATCAATGTGGCCCCCTGCATCCTGCTTCGGAACGGCCAGACCGTCGATGCATCGCGCGTACAGGCCGAACTCGGCTTCCCGTGCTTTGTCAAAAGCACCACCGGAGGCAGCAGTTTTGGCGTGAGCAAGGTCAAGACAGCCGGCCAGCTGCCCGAAGCCATCCGGCTGGCCTACGAACAGGGGAGCGAAGTGATGATCGAGGCCTTCATGGACGGCACCGAGATTACCTGCGGGTGCTACAAAACGCACTCCAAGTCTGTTGTCTTCCCCGTCACGGAGGTAGTATCAGAGAGCGAGTTTTTCGACTATGACGCCAAGTACAACGGACGGGTGAGTGAAATCACGCCGGCCCGCATCTCCACCATGCTCACCGAACGTGTACAGCAACTCACGAGCCGCATCTACGACCTGCTGGGCTGTCACGGCATCGTGCGCATCGACTACATCATCACCAACGGTGACTGCATCAATCTGCTTGAGATCAACACCACCCCCGGCATGACCGCCACGAGTTTCATACCGCAGCAGGTCCGCGCAGCAGGTCTGGACATCAAGGACGTGCTGACCGACATCATCGAAAACCGATAACACACATGTTGAGCAAAATAATAGACGAACACCTTGTTCATGAGGCAGCACGGCTCATCGATCGCTCCAGCCACATCGTGATTACCTGTCACATGGGCCCCGACGGTGACGCCATTGGATCGTCTCTGGCGATGCTTCATTTTCTGCAATCGCTTGAGAAAGACGATGTTCACGTCATCGTCCCAAATACCTACCCCGACTTTCTGGCCTGGATGCCGCAGGCCGGGCAGATTATCAACTACGAGAGCCAGACGGAGCAGGCTGACCAACTGATCAGCCGGGCCGACCTGATTGTCTGTCTTGACTTCAACACGCTCAAACGCCTCGGCAAGATGAGTGAAGCCGTGAGCCGCTCGACAGCATGCAGGATGCTGATTGACCATCATATCGACCCGCAGATTCAGGCTGAGGTCGCCATCAGCTATCCGCTGCTCGCTGCGACCTGCGAGCTCGTCTTCAGGCTGATTTGCCGCATGGGCTGTTTTGAACAGATGAACAAATCCATTGCCGAGTGTATCTACACGGGGCTGATGACCGACACGGGCAACTTCTCCTACAACTCAAGCAACCCCGAGCTCTATACCATCGTTGCCGAGCTGCTGACCTTCGGCATAGACAAGGACCAGATTTACCAGCACGTTTTCCACACCTACTCGGCCGACCGCATGCGCCTCATGGGCTACTGTATGTACTCGAAGATGAAGTACCTCCCGCGCTATCATACGGCCGTCATTGCGCTCAATGCGACCGAGCTGCGCCGGTTCCACTTTCAGAGCGGCGATGCAGAAGGTATCGTCAACCTGCCGCTGCAGATACGCGATGTGACCTTCTCCATCCTTATGCGCGAAGACAAAGAAAAGATTAAGATCTCGCTACGCTCTCAGGGCGACTTTGCCGTGAACGACATCGCTGCCCGTCTGTTCAGCGGAGGCGGCCACAAGAACGCTGCCGGCGGCGAAAGTTATGACAGCCTTGAAGCCACCGTCAAGCGGCTCATGGACGCACTGCCTGAGATCTGCCCCAAGTGAGACGTCCGGCAGGACAGACCACACCTCAAGACAGACAACATATATCATTCAAATATCACCATACAGATGCTACTCGAAATCAGAAACCTGCACGCCAAAATCGGCGACAAAGAAATACTCCGGGGCGTTGACCTCGACATCAATGCCGGCGAGGTACACGCCATCATGGGTCCGAACGGAGCCGGCAAGTCGACCCTCTCGGCCGTGCTCACCGGACATCCGGCCTATACCGTCACGCAGGGATCCGTCATGTTTGACGGCAAGGACCTGCTGCAGATGGATCCGGAGACGCGCGCACGCGAAGGGCTGTTCCTCAGTTTTCAGTACCCTGTCGAGATTCCCGGGGTGAGCATGGTCAACTTCATGCGCACTGCCGTCAACGAAAAACGTCGCCACATGGGGCTCGAGCCGCTCAACGCGAGTGAGTTTCTCCGCCTGATGCGCGAGAAAAAAGAACTGGTCGAGATGGACAACAAACTGACCAACCGGTCTGTCAACGAAGGATTCAGCGGCGGTGAGAAAAAACGCAACGAGATATTTCAGATGGCCATGCTTGAGCCGCGTTTGTCCATCCTCGACGAGACCGACTCCGGCCTTGACATCGACGCCCTCCGCATCGTGGCCTCGGGAGTCAACAAGCTGAAGACCCCACAGAACGCCAGCATCGTCATCACACACTATCAGCGCCTGCTGGACTACATCGTCCCCGACTATGTCCACATTCTGTACAACGGGCGGATTGTCAAGACCGGCAGCAAAGACCTTGCCCTCGAACTGGAGGAGCGTGGATACGACTGGATCAAAACCGAAGTCAGAGACTGACCGGGCATCGCCGGCATCGCCGGACCTGCCCCAAGCCTGTCTGTTCATGAGCAGGCGGGAAACAACCCTCATCCTATCAACATGTCCACTTACAGCGAAATATATACGCAGAATGCAGCAATGATAGCCCGGCACTCGGCCGGCGGTCTGAACCGCTATCGTGAGCAACTCTATGAACGGTGGAGCAACACCGGCTTCCCGACGCGGAAGACAGAAAACTACCGCAGCATCGACCTCACCGAACCCTTGTCGGTCGATTACGGGCTGAATCTTAGCCGGGTTCAGATACCGACCGACCCTGCACGCCTGTTCCACTGCGACGTCCCTGACGTGAGCGACAATATCCACTTTGTCGTCAACGACCAGTACTACGACCGGCCGGACGAGCCTGTCGGCGAACTGCCGCAGGGGGTCGTTGTGTGCAGCATGCGCCGGGCCTGCGAGCAGTACGGACCGCTGATTGACGCATATCTCAGTCGGCTCGTGATGCGCTTTGACGACCCGATTGCCAATTTCAACGGGGCCTTTGCCCAGGACGGCCTGTTTGTCTACGTGCCCGACGGGGTGCGGCTCGACCGGCCGATTCAGCTGATCAACATCATGCATGCCGGAGGTCCGCTCATGGCTAACGCACACAATCTCGTGGTGCTCGGAAACGATGCGTATGCCCAACTGCTGGTGTGCGACCACTGCATGGAGCAAAACATCCGCTTCTGTGCCACCCGCACAACGGAAGTCTTCCTCGGTCAACGCGCCTCCTATGAGCATTACAAGCTCGAGAACACCTCCACACAGATGTGCAGCCTGAACAACCTGCTCGTCAGCCAGGCGGAAGGCTCACGCTTCCTTGGAAACATCATCACCCTGCACAACGGAGTCACACGCAACAACATCTCCATCGATCAGGACGGGCCCGGATGCGATACGCACCTCTGCGGCATGGCGACTCTTGACGGCACACAGCAGGTGGACAACTTCAGCAGCATTCATCACCTGCACCCACAGGGCACGAGCAACGAACTCTTCAAGTACATCCTTGACGACAGCAGTCGCGGCGTCTTCATGGGGCGGCTGAAGGTGATGCCGGGCGCACAGAAGACAGAAGCCTTTCAGACCAACCGGAACATACTGCTTACCGACACCGCACAGGTGCGCACCAAGCCCCAGCTGGAGATTTACGCCGACGATGTGAAGTGCAGTCATGGGGCCACGACAGGCCAGCTGGACGAGCAGGCCCTTTTCTACATGCGCCAGCGCGGCATCGGTGAGCACGAAGCCAAGATGCTGCTGATGCAGGCCTTCGTGAGTGACGTGACAAACAATATCCGCATCCCCTCGCTTCATGAACGCATTACCCTGCTTGTCGAGAACCGCCTTCGCGGAAACCGACCGACGGCCGGGCATGCGTGCATCAGCAATGCGTGCGGCGGATGTGCACTTGCAGACCGGAAGAACAAACAATAAACAGGGTTTCTGACCCCAAAAAACTCATGGATATGAAGTACCTATGCCCGTGGGCGGCCTGTCTGCTGCTGTCGATACTGACGGCGTGTCAGGACCATCGCTTTCACATTGAGGGACAACTGTCGGGAAGCGATGACAAGACAGTGGTCTATCTGGAACAACTCACCTTGTCCGACCCGGTGTTGCTCGACTCGGCGCGTCTTGACTCCAAAGGCTTTTTCCGATTCAAGTCCGAGCGGCCGCAGTACCCCGATCTGTATCAGTTGCGTATCGGTCGGCAGGCTTATATCTTTCCTGTCGATTCGACAGAGACAATTCACATAGAGGCACATGTCGACTCGCTGTATGCGCCGCATGCCATCACGGGTTCAGCCAAGGCCCTGCGTCTGGACTCGCTGCGGCGCTCGGTGAGGGTTCTGCAGGCGGAGTACAATCAGGTCAATACCGGCGACAACCCGGCAGACACACTGTTTGCTCATCTGCATCAGCACCGCGATAATGTTCTTCAGCTCGTGGTTGCCGACCCGCTTTCCATCGTTTCCTATTATGCCGTGTTGCAGAAACTTGGCGACTACTTCATTTTCGCTCCGACCGACAAGGCTGTCCGTGCAGTTGCCACGGCCATGGATGCGTACATGCCCGATTACTATCGCTCACGCGAGTTGCACAATCGGGTTCTGATGGTTCTGGCCAGCGACCAGCGTCGAGCCAATGAGCAAAAATTGTCTGATATGATCGCACAGAGCGAACCCGGTTTTATCGACATCAGTCTGCCCGACTACCGCAACCGGATGATGCGTCTTTCCGACCTGAGAGGCAAAGTCATTCTGCTCGACTTTGCGGCTTTCTCCGACAGAGACAATCCTGACCACATCATGAACCTGCGCCGGCTCCATGCGGCCTACCACGAGCGCGGACTGGAGATTTATCAGGTGTCCGGCGATTTGTCTGCCGACGAGTGGCGGCAGGCAGTGGCTTCGTTGCCGTGGATCTGTGTGTATGACATGCAGGCAAGTGCTGTCCGCAGTTATAACGTCATGCAGCTGCCGACCCAGTTCCTGTTCGACCGTCAGGGCCAGGTGGTTTTGCGCGAGACATCCGTTGACCGGCTTAACAGCGAGATCGAACGCCTCCTGTAACGGTTTGAGTATCAGAAACGACGTCCGCCCAACACGTTAACATCGTGTGGGTGGACGTCGTGCGCTGTGCGTACTTAATGGAGCGGATTGATGGGTCCGAAATGCCGCGTGAGCAGCAGCCACAGAGCCTTTAGCCGGCTTTTCATCCGTCCGCTCCGAAGGCGGTTGGCGTGTGACACGCCGATGAGCCGTGCGTCAAAGTCCTCGCCACGGCGTGTGATCTGTCGGCGAAACGTGGATGAGGTCATGCCCCACTTGAGCAGGAACTGCATACTCCCGTCGTTCTTGCGGATACGCGTTGTCGATTTGGTCTCGAAGTGGTACACGCGGCTCTGGGCGAGTCCTTTCATGTAGCGCACTCCGGCGAGCCACAACTTGGCTGTGAAGTCCGGGTCGCTATACATGCCGGGCGTGAGCTCAACGCTGTAGCCTCCCACGAGATCCCAGAGGTCACGATGCACAACGTTTGGCGGCATTGTCGCCCCAAACCAGTCGCGCATCTCCTTGCCAACCGATTTGTATTCGCGCAGCAGGTCGGCTTCGCGGAAGCTTTCGATGCTGTCGCCGAAGTCGGCTACAAGGGTCGAGTCGGCCGGGGTGTGAGGTTGTATGACGGTGGCGGAGAGGAAGAAGCGGTTATCGGGCAGGCTGCGAATCTCGTCGACAAGCCGTTTGTCCCACTCGGGCAGAACGTACATGTCGTCATTCATGAAGCAGATGTAGTCGGTTTTGACGCGGCTGCGCATCATGTTCATCGACAGGCACACGCCGATGTTCTTCTCAGACCAGGTGTAGTCAAGCCCTTCCTGCCTGACCCATTCGAGCGTGCCGTCGGTCCCTTCGTTGACGTGGACGATAATCTGGTGGTCATAGGTGGAGTTACGGCGTATGCTTTCTATGCACTTTTGGAGAAAGGGCAGGTTATTCCATGAGGGGATGAAGATGGAGAATTGTTGAGCCATGGCTGATGCTGCTGTGGGGTTATGTCTGCCGGATATGGCAGTCTAATCGCGTGACCCGTCATAAGAGCGGTAGGGGTGCTCCAGGTCGAGATAATGAAAGTTGTGTTGGCGCTGGTCGTCATGTGGAGGGATGCGCATGTAGTCGCCATACATCTGCGTCAGATAGGCATCGGCATGTTGCACGCCCATGACGCGGAGAGTTTCAAACGTGATGGGGGTTGGATGTCCCAGTACGCTCTCCTTGTCAATGATGCCGCGCATGCCGTCATCGTAAGTGCAGACGGAGCGGCGATAACTGAAGTCGTGCTTCATCAGCAGGCGGCGCGTGGCACGCTGGGCACGCTGTTGTCCGATCACTTTTCTGCAGAAGAGCGGCAGCCAGCAACTTGCACCGTGTCCGTGTCTGTAAGGGTCGCGGTAGGCCATGTAGATAATCTTCTTGAGGATCTCGTATTTGGCAAAGTGTATGCGCTGACTCCACCGTCCGTCCGGCACGCCGTCAATCGGGAACACATCAATATAGCTTCCGCCCAGGAAGTAGAGATGCGGACGCTCTATCAGCGTGGTGTCCGCATTCTGAATCTTGCCAAAGGGCAGTGGATATTCGGGATTGCTCTCCCAGCAGACGAATTCGTATGGTGCCGGGAGCCATTCTCCGGCGTGGCGGATAAAGCGTTCGTAGTCCGGGCGCGGCATCGCGATGTCCAGATCATCATCCCACGGGATGAAGCCCTTGTGGCGCACGGCTCCAAGCATGGTGCCGCAGTAGATGTAGTAGCGCAGGCCGTGTTTCTGACAGACGTCATCAATGGCTTTCAGGTGTCCGAGCAGATGTTGGTGCAGGGTGTCGATGTCGTATGCTGGCATAGGCGGATGTAGATGGGCTGTTGTGGTCGCGGGGACCATATCGGAGCGTTGCGGCGTGTGTTGATGCTGCCGGAGGGTGTGGGCTGTTCCGACCGACAAATATACAAATTTTCTTACCTTTGTGCCGCCCGCGTGGGCTGATGCGTACGTGTTATGGAGTGTCGGCGGCGCGGGTGCAATCCAATCATGCGTCTGTATTTTCAAATTTTCAGCAGTTTCTTCCGTATCGGAGCCTTTACCATCGGTGGCGGCTATGCGATGATTCCGCTGATACAGGATGAGGTGGTTGAGCGCAAGCGGTGGCTCGGAGAAGAGGAGTTTATCGACATGCTGGCCCTTGCGCAGTCTGTTCCCGGTATTTTGGCTATCAACACTTCCGTTTTTGTGGGCTATCGGCTACGCGGTATCCATGGCAGCATCGTGGCGGCTTTGGGCTGCGCACTGCCTTCGTTCCTGATGATCCTGCTGATAGCGCTGTGCTTCATGCAAATCAGCGACAACTCCGTGGTAGAAAGCATTTTCAAAGGCATCCGTCCGGCTGTGGTGGCTCTGATTGTGGCTCCTTTGTGGAAAATGTCGCGTTCGGCCGGGGTCGGCTGGTCGACGGCATGGATTCCGGTGGTTGCCGCCCTGCTGATTTGGAAGATGGGTGTCTCACCGATAGTCGTCGTGCTGCTGGCCATCGTTGGGGGTGTGATGTGCTACGTCATTCGTCGTCGAAGCAGCTCCTGACAGGGCTTTTGGGCCTGTTTGGTCGATAAAAACAGCTGTTTCGTCCCTGTATGCGGGCTTTGGTCCGGTGGCTTGGCATGATTTCTGACAAAGGCGATATACAGAACACATATAAACAACAATCCTTATGAAGAAAATTTTGTTTTTTGCCGCCATGATGCTCGTCATGGCAGGTTGTGCCAAGCAGAGTCCGGCAGGCATCTGGAGTGCAGAGTCGGAGCATGGCCCAAAGCTGATCGTGCTTAACGAAGACGGAACCGCCAAGTCCATGGGGCTGCCGGTGAAGTATGAAAGTTGGTCGCAAGATGGCGATACGCTGGTGTTGAACGGTGTGCTGAAGCATCGTGGCCGTCATCACGGTCCGAAGGGCATGCACCATGGCCGTCATGGACAGAAGCCCGGATGCGCAGAAGCAAATGTGCAGACGCCCGACTCGACGGCTCCTGCATGTTGCAAGGAGGGGCAGCCTGAAGCCGGACAGAAGCCTTGCTGCAAGGGGGCCGGTGAAGGTGAGCAGAAGCCATGTTGCAAAGAGGGAGAGGGCGACAAAGGTCCCAAGCCCTGCTGCAAGGGAGAAAAGAAAGCACCCAAGCAGGTGGTTGACAAGGTGCTGCTGAAGAGCCTGTCAGACGATCAGATGGTGCTGGTATTTACCAACCCCAAGTCCGGCGAGCAGAAAGAGGTGTCTTTCAAGCGCCTGGCTGAGATGCCCGAGAAGCCGTGCTGCAAGGAAGGCAAGCCGGAGCACAAGGGTCAGAAGCCGTGCTGCGATGAGCAGAAGGCAGAGCCGGCAACTGAGCCGGTTGAGGCAGAGTAAGTGCTGACAGTATAAAGCGCGTGACCGCTGCAAGTCTCGTCAACGACTTGGGCGGTCACGCGTTTTGTGTTGTTGGCCTGTGGTGGTCTGCCCGCTGTGGATGTCAGCATCTGCGGCGGGCAGACGGTGTTATCTGACTATCACCTTCCGGACCTCTTCGCCGCAGCGGACGATGTAGAGTCCGGCTGTTGCTGCGATGTTGAGGTCTGCAGCAGCGTTGTCGATGCGTTGCAGCAGTTGTCCGTCGGCTTTGTATACGAGTATCGGCTGTCTGCTGACGGCGTTCTCAATCCTGATCATCCCCTGCATGCCGATGCAGCCGAAGTCGGCCGTGTTTTCCTTCAGGCCGGTGACGGTGTTCTGGTTCATTGTGATGTTGAGGCGTGAGTCGGCAGTGAGCAGCGGCAGTGTGAAGGTGGTGTCGCCGCGTGTGGCGATGTTGTCAATCTCAACCTCATTGAGGAGTATCGACTCAATGGCGCTGCGGAAGGTGGACCGGATGATGCTGACGCTTACTTCCGATGTGGCCGGCACGTCGGCCTGCATTGTGCCGGCATTGTCCAGCTGCTGTTCGGCTGCCGTGCCTTCAAGGTCGGTGTAGGCAATCTTCAGCGTGTTTTCTATCGGGGTGGTGAAGGTCACGTCAAGCGTATAGGTCACGGGGCGTTCGTAAGCGCCGATGTCATACGTGCTGCCGAGCGGGCGTGCCTGCTTGTCGATGTCTGTCGTGACGGCAGAGATGTTTTTCCCATTGTCAACGAGGGCTGACTTCTTGGTGAGTTTGAAGTTGCCGTTATCCGGATCCGTAAAGGCAGCATAGAGCACACCGTCGTCCGAACCCGTGTTGTCGGTCGAAATCACGATGTTGTCAGCGGTCGTGGCGTTAGAAGCCGTCAGAGCCTTGACGGTAGCGTTGTTGGTAAACGTCAGGTTGGCGTTGTTGCCTACGTTGACTTTGCCTGTCGTTTCGGCATCCGATCCGAACATCACGTTGTTGACAATCTCTATCAGGTTGCTCCCGTTGTTGACGTTGAGCGCACCATCTTCGTTGTTGGCTATCGTATTGTTGTAAATCTTACCGCACACT
>JAFUXZ010000265.1 GCA_017470795.1 Paludibacteraceae bacterium | reverse complement strand
TCTGCCATTCACTCGGCGGCCCTTTCGGGTGTGGACGTTCGCGTGATTGTCCCTCAAAATTCAGATGCCCCCTTCACGTCCATGGCCAGCCGAACGTATGTTGAACGTCTGTTGCGCTCCGGCGTCCAGGTGTTTCTGTATGACGCCGGCTTTATTCATAGCAAGGCGATTGTGATTGACGACAAGTTGTCGCTCATAGGCTCGGCCAATCTGGACGAGCGGAGTGCGAACCAGATGTTTGAGCTGAACGCTTTTGTGTACGACGAGCCGACTGCCCGGCAGATGCGCGAGTATTTCCTTGAAGATCAGTCGCAGAGCGTCAAGATCCAGCTGAGCGAATGGCTGAAACGTCCGCGCCGCGAGCGTCTCAAGGAGTCGTTTGCGCGGCTGTTCAGTCCGTTGATGTAGGGCGGACGGCGTCAGGCATGCGGTAAAAATCATTCGGGCGGCTGCAAGTGGAGTCTTGCGGCCGCCCGAATGCTGTATCGGATACGATGATTTATTTCTGTGTCAGGATCCAGAGCTTCTTGCACATTACGTCGGCGGCTTTCAGTGCCTTCATGTGGCTGACGGCTTCCTTGTGGGAGTCAAACGAGCCGACGGAAACGTAGTATGCACCGTTCTTGGCTTCGATGAGCCGGTTGTCAATGCCGGCATTGTCGAGGCGCGCGCTGTAGCGCCGGGCAGCCTGTGGCTGAAGTACGGCGGCAATCACGCTGTATGTTGCCTGTTGGGGAGCGGCTGCCGCTGCGGGCATGACGGGCGCGGCGTGTTTCGGCTCGTTGGAGCCGGCCGGCGTGACGATGGCTGTCGTTTCCACAGCCGGAGCGACCGTTGCTGCGGGAGTACAGGGGGTGACGACGGCGCGTGTCTCCGTCCAGTCGAGCGGGCTGATGGATGCCTGGTTGATGTTGCCGAGCGGGCTGTGCACATAGCTCAGTGACCACAGGCCGACGACGGCAGCCACTGCGGCGGCCATGCGGCGCGGCCATGCGGCGCGCGGGGCGGCAGGTGCATAGCGGTCTGCAAGGTGGTCAATCCGTTCGCCGATGCTGATGGGGGAGAGTCCGTAGTTGTCGGGCAGGAAGTCGGCAAACCCGGCGGTGAATGTCAGCCGTCCGGCGGCATCGCGCTGCAGCGTCCCGATATGTTCGAGGGTGACCCTGCCCGTGGTCGTCAGTCGCTCGTTGAGCGTTTCGGTCCACTGCTCCACCTGTCGGGCGGCATCGCGATAGCCTGTGTGCAGGTCGGCCGCGAGGGCTGATGCCAGCAGGCCGTCGGTGTGCGTCAGTTCCGCGTTGAAGGCGATGACCGCACGCTGTGGCAGGAGCATGTCCTGACGGATTGTCGCGTGTTCACGCCGTACGAGGAATCCGCCCACACCGGGCAGCACAACGCAGTCGTGCGTCGTGAGCAGATGCTGTAGGTGTTGTTCGATATTCATCGTGGCAAAGGTACGATTTTTATTTTGTAATGCTGTGCTGACGTGTTGCGTGTGTCGACAGCATTGGTGTTGTCATTTCAGGAAGCGTTCTTTGCAGAGCAGGATGCCGAGGTTGAGGCCCACGTTCCATTCGTTGCGCCTGCGTCTGCGGTTGAGGCCGTCGGCGGGGTTCTTGCCTTCGTAGGCGTAGTTGTAGTAGTTGACGAAGGCGCCGAAGGTGATGATTTTCAGGTCGGCAACGAAGGTAAGTTCGTTGATCAGGTTGATTTCTTCGAAGGTTTTGTCGGCATAGCGGACTTCGTAGAACATGGGGATGAGTGTCTCACCGTCATGGGCGCGTGTCGTCTGCTTGATGGTCCGGACTGGGGCAAAGAGGTAGTCTTCGAGGCGGATGTGGAAGATGCTGTTCAGGTGCCAGATTGATTTCAGGCCGGCAGCGGCATACTGGGTGGCAGCATAGCTGGTGTTGAAGGTGATGCGGCTGTGGGGGGTGGGCGTGAAGCGGGGTGCCTGCATGATGGTGCCGGCGTAGTTGTGCAGCAGGGGGCGTGTGGAGTAGACCGCCTCGCCGAGCAGCCCGATGGTGTAGCATCTGTTCAGCTTCCAGAATCCGTCGTAATGGCCGGAGAACTGCAGCCAGGTCATCTGCTGCCGTGTGCGCAGTCTGAGGCTCTGTCCTGACATCTGATCGTAGTAGAGCTCACGGTGCGTGGAGTGTCCGGTGAGCAGCCGGGCTCCGATGTGCCAGTCCTGTCCCTCTGTGGGGTAGGTCTGCCGGTTGAGCGAGTTGGAGTACATGCGCCACGACAGGCTCCCGATGCGGTGACGGCTCCACATGCGGCTTGCGGTGTTGTTTGTCGCAAGGGAGGTGTAGCGGTCGGTCAGCAGGCCGTAGCTGATACCGATTTCCCAGCGGTTGCGCATGCCTGTGGGCATCCCGACCATGAGGCGGGCATAGGCCTCGGTGCTGTTGAGGTTGGTGATAAAGTCGTTGTTCAGATTGTCAAGGATTGACATGTTGTCATTCTTGTGTCTGAAGTTGTGCAGCACGATTTCGGGCCTGATGTACAGGTGGTCGTTCACGTCCCACCGGGCTCCGGCTCCGAAGCTGTTGTAGAACTGCCCGACCTGCAGGTCTACGCCGGCCTGAAGCTTCGTCCGCGTCAGTTGCTGGTAGCGTGCGCCGATGTACATCTGGTTGGCGATGGTGGTTGAGAGGTTGCCGCCGACCATGATCCGCAGTCGGTCGGCGGTCTTGATGTCCAGCAGCAGGTCGTAGTAGCCGGTCTGGGGGTCGATGACGGCGTGGGGTATGATTTCGCGTATGATTTCGTCGGAGAGCAGTTTGTAGTAGCGTTCCTGCATCTGCTGCATGTCAAACACTTCGTCGCCGTGGTGGAAAATCTGCTCGATGTACTGCTGCTGGTCCGTGTCGACGCCGCTGATCTTCACGCGCCTGAACAGGAGGCGCGGTTTGCGGCTGTTGAACATCAGGCGCCGCTGCATCACCTCGTCCTGGCTGACGCTTCGCTGCACGCGGGCCTTGATCTCATCGATGTGCGCCATGGTGGAATCGTAGCCCTGCCTGACGAGCTGGTCTACGATGCTGAAGTCCCAGATGTTGATCTTGTCCCAACGGAATTGGAGCATGATGCCCTGCCCGGCATCGATGTGGTAGTCCGTGGGGCGGATGACGAGGTTCTGGGCGATGCTCATCAGGTCGCGGTCGTCGGTGTCAGCGGAGTTGCCGCTGACTGAGCTGCCGATGATGTAGTCGGGATGGAAGTCGGCCTGCATGACGTCTACGGGGAAGTTGTTGAACATGCCGCCGTCCATCAGCACATGTCCGTCGTCCGTCGTGACGGGGCGGAACATCACGGGGTAGGACATCGAGCTGCGGACGGCGTCGCCGAAGTCGCCTGTCCGCCAGATGTAGGCCTGCTGGCCGCCCACGTCAGATGCCACGCTGCGGAAGGGGACGAAGAGCCGGTCGAAGTCGCCTCTGCACACCGCCCCGGCCTCGCTGAAGAGTTGGAGCAGGGCGATGTTCATCTTGCTCGGGTTGACGATGGCATCGGGCAGGATGTTGAGTTTCAGGCGCCGTCGGCTGTCGCTCTCGCTGAGCGTGATGCCGTAGAGTTCGGGGGTCGGGTCGGCCTGACGGAAGAAATAGCGGTTGACAGATTCAATCTCGCCGGTCTGCCACCGGTGAAAATCGTCTGACTTAATCAGCTCGATCATCTCGTCTGTGGTCATACCGTTGGCATACAGTCCTGCCACGATGGCTCCCATGGACGTTCCTGCCACGTAATCTATCGGGATGCCGTTCTCCTCGAGTGCTTTGATCACCCCAATGTGTGTCATGCCCTTCGCTCCTCCGCCGCTCATCACCAAACCGACACGCTGAGCCTGAGCCAACGGCGCAGAGAGGCATGCACCTGTCAGTAGCACTATGGCGCACAGCGCAGTGTGTAGGGTGTTTTTCATGTGTTGTGCAGCGTTTGGCGGTGGGCGGACAGCACCGTTGAGGGCGTGGTGCGCCGCTTTATTTCTCAATCTTGAAGGGGAAGGAGCCCACGAGGTTGCCGTCGATGAAGAACTCTGCATCATACGTGCCGATGGGCAGCACTTCCTCCACGCGCCAGTACAGTGTCTGGCTGATGGCGTCGCCGGTATACTCGAAGTCTTTGCTTATCGAGTATTCGATATCTTTGTTCTCGAAGTGGAACCTGCCTGACGTGGGCTTGACGAGCAGTTCGCCGTCGGGGCGTATCAGCCGCAGGTAGACGGTCTTGTTGCCCGGTGTGGCGGTGATGTTTTTCAGGACGGTGAAGTCGATGCGCAGTTTGGCAATCTTGCTGTAGCGGCGTGTTTCCTTGTCGCGGTCGTTGAGCGTGGCAAGGCGGAAGTCGGCTATCTCCATCATCGCTGCCCGCTGCACCACGCTTGTGAGCTGTTCTTTCTCCTGCTGCAGCTGTTCGGTCTGCTGTGTCTTCTCGTCGAGCTGTGTGCGGTAGACCTCGAGCTGGTTCTTCAGGCGTGTGTTGTCCTGGCTCAGCTCGTCGATCTGCTGCACGTACTGGCGCATGACGGAGCGGAGCGTGTCCAGCTCCTTGCGCAGCCGGTTGATTTCCTTGGCGTTGGAGGCACGTGTGTTCTTCAGCTCTTCGAGCAGGTCGAGCACGTGCTGCCGTTCCTGTGCCAGCTGGGCGACGAGCGAGTCGTTGCTCAGCCGTCCGGTGTAGGTGTCAAACTGTCCGTACTCGTTGTACAGCTCTTCATACTGCTGCTGCAGGGTCTCCTTGTCCTGATTGAGCTGTTCTTCTATCTCGGCAAAGTCGGTCACCTTCTGCTCGGCCAGCTTCTTCTGATTGCTCGTCAGCACGAGTGCCACAACCAGTGCGGCAATGATGATTCCGCCGATGACGCTCAGGACAATCATCCCTTTGTTGTGCGGCTTCTTGGCGGCTTGCGGAGCGGCCTGAACGGGTTCTTCCGGCTCGGTGTCGATGGGTGTAAATTCGTTTTCTTGATTCATGATGTGATGTTGCGCTTTCGGTTACGGGTGTGGTTGTTTCGCTCTGTTGTCTGCCGGCGGCCTGTCAGAGCAGGCTCGTGAGTTGGTCCAGATGCATGCCGTTGGAGCCTTTGAGCAGGATGTGACGGGCCTCGAGAGGGTGCTGCTCCAGGTGCCGGCGCAGCTGTTCGGTGGTCTCGAAGACGGGGTAGGCGGTCGTGGTCTGTGCGAACTCCTGCCCGACGAGCATGACGTCGTCGAAGCCCTCATGTCTGATCAGGTCAACGACCTGCTGGTGCTCTTCAAGGCTTTGTTCTCCCAGTTCGAGCATGTCGCCCAAGATGAGGGTCGGACGTTCGGGGCGCATCATGCTGAAGTTGATGATTGCCGCGCGCATCGACGTGGGGTTGGCGTTGTAGGCATCAACCACGAGGGTGTTGCGTGCGGTCTTGAGGAGCATGGAGCGGTTGTTGGTCGGGGCGTACTGCTCGATGCCGCGCCTGATCTGTTCGGCCGTCAGACCGTACACAACACCGGCGCAGCAGGCTGCAAGGACGTTCTCGGCGTTGTAGGCCCCGATGAGCCTTGTCTGCACCTCAAAGGTCTGCCCGAGCAGGCTGATCTGCATCCGGAGCAGGTCGCGGCAGTCGGTGATGCGTCCTGTCACTTCGGCCTCCTGCTGCATGGAGTAGGTGCGCTCGGCAAGCCCTGCCGACATTCTGGACAGCAGCTCATTGTCTATGTTGCGCAAGATGAAGCCCTGCGTCCGGCGCAGGTAGTCGTACAGCTCGCCCTTCGTGCGCATCACGCCCTCAAGCGATCCGAATCCCTGCAGGTGAGCCTTGCCTACGTTGGTGATGATTCCTGCATTGGGGCATGCGATGTCGACAAGCTCTCTGATGTCGCCCGGGTGGCTGGCTCCCATCTCGATGATGGCCAGTTGGGTGTCGGCAGGCATGCGGAGCAGCGTGAGCGGCACACCGATGTGGTTGTTGAGGTTGCCCTGCGTGTAGTGGACGCGCAGTTTCTGACTCAGGACCGATGCGCAGAGCTCTTTGGTTGTGGTCTTGCCGTTGGTGCCGGTGATGCCGATGACGGGCACGTCACGGCGGGTTCGGTATTGGTGTGCCGTCTGTTGCAGGGCTTTCAGCGTGTCTTCGACAAGGATATACCGGTCGTCGAGCTTGTACTCAGGGCGGTCGATAACGGCCAGACTGCATCCGTTCCGGAGCGCCATTGCTGCGTATTGGTTTCCGTCGAAGCGGTCACCGTGCAGACCGAAGAAGACGGAGCCTTCCGGGCAGTTGCGGCTGTCGGTCGTCACGCCGTGGAGAGCGATACTCCGGAGTATTGTGTCATAAGGAATCATGAGGGTTGTTGAAGTGTGTTCTTGTTGAACTTATAGCGCACCAGGGCGCGGAAATCGCGGAGGAAGACCACCGCGCAGTAGACGGCGAGCAGCCCGGTGTTGAGCAGCATGTCGAGCCATGTGGTGCCAGTCTTCAGCCAGTGGCTCACGAAGAGCATCACGACGGTCAGCAGCATATAGAAGCCGATGGACTTCAGGTCATAGGGTACGGGGTAGTATTTCCGCCCGATCAGATAGCTCAGCACCATGATGACGGAAAAACATGCGAACGAAGCCCATGCTGAAGCCATGTAGCTGTGTGTCGGCACGAAGATCAGGTTGACAATCAGCGTGATGACGAGTCCGCCGATGGAGAACCATGCTCCGTACATCGTCTTGTCGGTCAGCTTGTACCACAGCGAGAGGTTGAAAAAAATCCCCTGAAAGACGTACGACCACAACACCACCGGCACCACCTTGAGGCCAACCCAGTACGCCGGATTTATGATGTGTTTGATGAGGTCAAGGTAGAAGACCATGCCGAGCAGGATAAGTAACGAGAAGATAACGAAATACTTCATCGCATCAGCGTAGGTCTCGACGCTGTTCTTGTCTGT
>JAFUXZ010000264.1 GCA_017470795.1 Paludibacteraceae bacterium | reverse complement strand
GACGATATGACGTATGCCGGCAACGGTATCGCTCGCTGCTCCATCAGCCGGATTGATAACAGCGATGTCCGAAATCTCAACCCCCAGATAGGGAAACGTGCTGAACAGTGTCGGCTCAACAGCTCCAATCTGCACCTCTGCTTCAACATATTTTTCTGCAATCTGTCTGACAATCGGTGTCAATCGGGCCGGTGTGAACACAATATACAACACTGCGCAAATCCCTATAATAAGCAATCCGAGCAGGCTGAGCAGAGAAATTCCGCCGATCTTGAGTATTTTCTTGCTGCGGGCCTTCATTTTTTGATGCGCTTAAGCGTTTTGGTTGATGCGTTGTCTTTGTATTTGAGGGTCGTGGAGTTTAAGGTCTGTATGTTGTAAACTTTCGGAACCCCTCCCTGATTGATCTCGATAACGAAGTTCAGTCGCAACGTGCTGCCGGACAATGTCCAGGTGAAATATCCGTTCCCGTTCTCCATGATGTCTTCTTCGGTCACGTCATCATCTTCGTCCCAGAACTTTCCGGTCCCGTTGTTGAGATAGTGATAAAACTGATTTGTGCCTGAGAGTTGCCAATAGCCGATAAGGTCAGAACGGTCGAACGACTCAGGTTCCTCTCTGCCACAGGTGACTGCCAGCATGGCGAGTGCGCATAGCGTAATCAGTCGCAATGCAGCACGTATATGGTGTGCATGTCGTGTGGCGGTTTGTTTGTCTGCGTGCATCATGTTGCAACTTCGTTTTAGTGGATGATTACCTGTGTGGCACCGAAGCCATACTCCCTGAAACTTGCATCTTGATAAGAGCATTGCTTATAGCGTGTCTTGAGGGCTTTTTCAATCTCGTGTCGCAATACGCCCTCACCCTTGCCGTGTATGAATATAATCTTCTGTCCCTTATGCGACATCTGTCGTTGCATCACTTTATGAAAAGTATCCATCTGATAGTTGAGCATCTCCGTGTTGCTCATTCCGACAGTCGTGTCCAGCAGTTGTCCGATGTGCAGATCGACTTCAATGATGTCGCTGCGGCGTTCTTTTGTCGCTTTTTGAGGTTTGATTGCCTTCGGAGGGTCCTTTTGCATCATGGCTTCCCGAAGGGCGTTGGCGTCAATATCGTGTAGCTGTTGCCGATTCGCTTCTTCAATGAGGTCGACAAGTATGGCGTGCTCGTCCAGATATTCGTTTTCCTGATAGGCATGCAGTTTGTAGAAACGAACCGGGTTGAGGCGCAGACTGTAGTCAATGACGCGTTGGCACTGATAGCGTTTCTGCGTCTTGAAAGCAATTGCCTGGATGTGTAGCTGTTCCCAATCATTCAACTGATCCTTGGCGATGTATGTCAGCGTTTCCTGCATGTTCGGCTCTATCATTCCCGCAGCGACGGAATAGGCGTCATGCGTTGTGATACGGGCTATGTTGTAGTAAACAAAGTAGTTTGAGTCGTTGATAAGCAGACATTCTGTTTCTGTCGTTTGCAGTTGCCTGATGTCATCGGGTACGAAAGCAAGAAACAATCGGAGCGTGTCGCCCTCAGGCGTTTCGTAGACCTCTGTCGCAAGGCGATTTGCGGTGTTTTTAATCTGCGTGTTTGAGTCTGGCGTCGCAATGTGCTGCGTTTTTGCTGATGCGGCCGAAGAGTAGGGACGTGCACCCATTTGAGCAGCAGACTTTTCCTGCGGAGTCTGCGCCTGCCCCTGATCAACGATGACAACCTCTTGCGCCAGCACCGGAATCTCGAAGCCATCAGCATCTTCAACGTATACAAGCTTCTTACCCGAATCAATACGGCTGATGCGACCGCCGCCGACGTCATTTAAGAATCTGACAATATCACCGACTTTCATTGCACTGGTCTGCATGCTATTTGTTTGTTTTTTTAAGTTCGAAGAAATAGGCGAATCGGATGTACCATTGATCCTGCCGGTCTTTGAGCCATGTCGATCCGTCCGGAGTATGGTTGTCAGCGTAGTTGTTTAAGAGCCCCCAGTCGTAGCCGCCTTTGAGTTGGAACTGACGGAATTGAAGTCCGAGTCCGAATCCCATCATCAGGTTTACGCGGTTGAGCTTGTCGTTGATATAGGCAGGAGGGAGCGTGGCGGACGCTGGCAGGTGGTAAAACGAACCGTTGTCTGTATAGAAATCAAAGATATCATCCTCCTGCTGAATCATAGGCGAATCATAGCTTCGCTTCCCCTTGTAGTATAACCCTATCTGGAGGGTTGGGCCACCGTATGTGAGGATATAACTCTGTTTGGCAATGCGAATACGCCATTGCAGCATGACGGGTATTTCCATCGCATGTCTGACACGGCTCGTTTTGGTCGTCTTAAGATAACCCGAATTGGTGGTTTCTTTTTCGGCTTGTGCACCGAAGACATAGTTTAACCCGGCAGACAGTCCGAGCCCTTTGTAGAAGTCATATTCATACGCAGCGCCGAGAGAAAAACCATTCAGGGGACTGAATGCCTGATATTTGCCCGATGCTCCTGCTTTATAGCGTTCAGACGCATGTGTATAGCCCAGTTGTATGCCCAGTCCCTGCGCTGATGCGTGCAGACAGATGTCCAATAGGACGATAAGGATTGTAATATGGCGTTTCATGTCTTCAGATGTTTGTATGGGTTAGGGTTGTCCTCCATGTTCTACAGGAGCTTATCTGTCGGTCGATTCTGTCTGCGTGTCAGTCTTGTCGTTTCTGCCTTTACGGCCTTTTTTCGTTTTGCTGCTGCTGTTGTCGGAAGATGCACTGACATGTTGTTTCTTTCTCGGCGTGGCGGGCGGACGGCTAAACACGTCTTCCGGACTTTTTGGGCGTTCGGCTTCTGCCCAGAAGAAGTTGCTCAGATACCGGTTCTCCTCAGTGGTCTGTTCCAGTGGAAACATAGTGCCATTGGAGGCATTGGTGAGAACCGCCCGTTCGATTTTCCTGTCCTTGACGTAGATTTTGATGAAGCTGCTCAAGGTGATGTTCATCCCGATGATGGAACTGTCTTTATCATCTATCGGATAGAATCGGGTTTCGGCGTTGCCGTTGACATCAATGACCCGTACCTGCTTCTCTACGACATGGGCGATGATTTCCTTGCCGGCCATTTGGTTGTAATGGACACTGTCTACTTGCTGAATGGCGATGGCGTTGTTGCTCATTACGGCGTAATCAACTGTGTTGTTGCGTGTGTAAATGTCAGCCTGATCGCCTGCGATTTGATTGTTTTCGTTCCATAGGATGGGGAAGTGGTACAAATGCATGACAGAGTCGATGGTGGAGTAACTGATGGAGTCGCTCACGGCCTGCATGTCGCGCCGGTAGACGCGTACGTTGTGAAAACCACGCAGCAGGTGGTAGGTCGAGTCAACCTCGACGGTGTCTGTCGGACTCTGGAGTTCTCTGGCCGTCCGGACCTGTTCGCGAAGGCTGGTGTTGCCGTTCTGAGTGGTTGGCTGGAGAGGTGTGCCGACGGCAGTTATTGCAGTGTCTACTTGGCTGTCAGAGTTTTCTGCACCGACAACTGCCTGCGGTGCGTTGACTATGTCTTTTGGCGGCTTGGGTGTGAACGTCTCGGCGTTGACTGTCGTGTCAGCAATGGTCGACGCTGTGTCAGCTCCGTATTTTTGCAGCCGACGTATCCTGATTCGTTCGGCAAGTTGTGCGCTGTCAACGTACAGGCGATTGGTGTAGAGCGTATCGGCATGTACGAAAATGCTGTCTTCCGTTGACCAGTCAACCATCAGAGCGCTGTCGGTTGCCATTCCGGCACTGGCTGCCTGGTCGAATGTCCCGTAGTTGCCGTAGAGCGTGGTTTTGTGTGTGCTGTCGGTCAACTCCATGTGCGCGTGAACTTCTCCATACTGCCGCCTTTTGTCATAGTATATGGTGTCCCCCGTGAGTGTATGTCCGTCAGCGTGCTCGATTGTCGATCTGCGATAGAGTATTGACCGTTCGTTCTCCGTGTTGTAATATCCGAGTTGCGAATGGATGACGGTTTCTTTGCGGTAGGTGACGTCGGTCGGACCTACCATTTGGGCAATGTGGGTCGCGGTGTTGTAGTGGAGCGTGTCCGAGGCCATGACAAAGTTGGGATTATTCAGCCGGACATCTGTTTTGAAGGTTGCTTCGTTCAGATTTGGCTGATATTGTCCCCAGACGGAGGTGAGCGTATTCAGATCGTCGTTGATAGTACCTCCTGTGAAGTAGTATGCTATGTTGCGGTTACGGTCATAATTAAGACTGTCGGTTGTGAGCACAGCGTTTCGGTTTTCCAGTCTGACGTTGCCTCGCATGCGCGCAAGTCGGCTGTTGCCGTCATAACTTAACCGGTCGCCGTATATGAAGATGGTGTCGGCCTGAATAATCCGGATGTTGCTAAACGCTTCGAAAGCGTTCTGCCCTTCGTAGAAGTATGCGCTGTCGCAATACATCAGGGCGTTGTCATGACGGAAGCGGACGTTGCCCTTGAGGAGTTGGGCGTCCGGAAGCCGTTGTTCGTCAAAGGAGAGTGTGGCGCACTGTTCCAGATAGACCAATGTCGCCCCCTGCGCATCGGCAGCGGTCGTGGTGGGCTTTTTGAGTTGTGCATTCGCATGCAGGCATGCGAAGAGCAACAATGCGGCAGACAAGTATTTGGCTCGTTGTCTCATGCGTCTCATTCTTTGACCCATCCGGGGTATTCAAAGGTGCAGTTGCGCCAGTTGGGGGAGATGTAGATGTAAGTGCTTTGTTGCTTCTGGCGTATCCAGTCGTTAACGGTCTGGTCGTTGCGCAGGTTCTCAAGATATTGTTTGATGACCTGATAGTCGTTTGTCAGGTCGGCTTTGTGTGTGTCGGTGCGTGATTTCAGCCGAACGATGGCGCATACTTCCTGATTCGTTTTCTTGTCAATCATGCTGAAGGGAGCAGATATCTCGCCGACTTTCATGCCGTAGACCTGTTTGGCTACTTCTTGAGGCAGGTCCTGGTACTCGAATTTGGAGGTACTGTTTTGTTCGTTGGTCATCACGCCCCCGTTCATCATGCTGTTCTTGTCTTGCGAGAAGGTACCGGCCGCGCGTTCAAACGTTACGTTGCCTGTCCGGATCTGTGTGGCAAGTGAGTCAAGGGCCGCGAAGGCTTTACTCTTGTCATCGGCCGAGATGCGTGGCTTGAGCAAGATGTGGCGGAAGTTCATGCGATCCCCCCGTTTCTCAATGAGTTGTATGATGTGATAGCCGAATTCGGTTTCTACGATGCGTGAGACTTTGTTGGGGTCAGAGAGGGCGAATGCTACGTTGGCAAATTCCGGAACGAGCTGGCCGCGGCCCATGAAGCCCAGTTCCCCGCCGTGTTTGGCACTTTCGGTGTCTTCGGAATACAGGCGTGCGAGCATGGAGAAGGTGGTGCTGCCTGATTGGATGCGCTGTGTGAATTCGCGGAGCCTGTCTTTGATGCGATTGATCTCTTCTTGTGGCACAGGAGGGGCTATGGTGATAATCTGCACCTCTACCTGCGTAGGTATGACGGGAATGCTGTCGGCCGACAGGTTGTTGTAGAATTGACGGATCTCACTCGGCGTCGTCTTGACATCCTTGACCAGTTGCTGCTGGACTTGTTGGATAATCATCTGGTTGCGTACCATGTCACGCAGGTCTTCGCGCAGCTCGGTCATGTTTTTGTGAAAATACTCCTCCATCTTCTCTTTCGAGCCTATTTGCGACATCATGTAGTTGAGCCTCATCTCTACCTGGCTGGCTACTGATGATTCGCTCACTTCCACGCTGTCTATGGCCCCTTGGTGCAGAAAGAGTTTCTGTATGGCCAGTTGTTCAGGGATTTCACAATACGGGTCGTCTTTGAACTCCGTTCCCTCATATTGTGCGCGTATGCGTTGTTCTTCCACTTCTGACCGCAGGATGGCCTCGTCGCCCACGACCCATATAACTTCGTCAATCACGTTTGATTGAGCAGCCGCGAACAGCGTGTTGGCCAGTGCGATGATGAATAGTGCTTTCTTCATTGTTTTTGTCTGATGCGGTTGACGAGTCCGGTGCGTACGGCATCGTCATAGATATTGTTTTCAAATTGGTCGAGATAGTCGGCCTTGTGTTTGTTCAGCAGAATTTCCGACATTTCCTGACGGGCATATTCAAACGGCTTGGCTTGCCCGATGCGGAGCGACTTGTTCACGCTGATTATGCATAGAAGCGTTGAGTCAGACCACTCGCTGATGCGGCCGTCTGTCATGATGTCTTCAGCGTTGATGTCTGCCGTCTGCGGTGTGTTCCGGAGCAGTTCGGACAGGGGCTTCCACTGGTCGTTGAAGTCGTCGTAGTAGGTTGCATAGCTCATGGCGTATTTTTGCAGTTTCTCGAGACTCTCAGCGTCGTTGCGTTTCATCCATTGGCGCACATCCTGCTGCTTGCCGGCCTGTTTGGGCATAACAATAATCGTGCCTTTCACAATGTTTTCCTGCAGCGGAAAGTCGACTGCATAGTGATCGTAGAACTGTTGCAGCTCTTCGTCAGCGATGTGTGCACTCATCTTCTGGTTCACGACCTGTTGCTCATAGGCGTAGATCATGAGCGACTTGCGATATTCCTCGACCATCTGCTCTATCTGCCCGATGTCTGACAGATTGTGCTGCGCATTGTCATAGAGCAGCCAGTCTGTCGCCCAGCGTCGGATATAATGCTCGGCAATGCGCGCACTGTCCGCACTGCTGCATCCGGGTGGAATGATGGCGTCGATGTCAGCCTGACGCAGAAAATGTCCGGCCACCTCTGCTATCTCATCTCCTTCACGGACTTCCTGGCCGGCGTCACGACTGCATGCTGCCAGCACGAAAACAAGGACGGATACTACGTATAAGGCACTTCTTCTCATATTCGCTCCAAAGATACGACATTTTGATGAAAACGGACGCATTGTGCGTCTGTTGTTCCGGCCGTTGACTGACCTGAATTTTTGGCCGGATACGAGCCGGATGACGCTGCTGTGTCATGGCCTTTACGGCAGACGACGGCAAAGAACCGTTGGTCGGAGTCGTCGCCGCCGGATATGCGTCGTGCAAAGCATTGTGTGCCGGGCGGAGCAGTCAGATATGTGCGGCAGGAATGCATGAGCTGACCCGGAGCCGACGGCGCAGAGTGGACGGAAACCGTCGTGTGCATTCGTGCTGTCAGACCGGGGTGGGCATAAAGCGTATGGGCGCGTGTCGCCAACGGCTCGGATGGGGTGCAGGCCATGGCTGTTCCGATTGCCGGCGGATTTGGACAAGCGGAAGCCTTGTGTGTGCGTAATCTGCGGAGAGGGGAGCATAAACGGCTGAAATGGCCTATCTTTGCAGGCGTAAACAAAAGGAGAAATGACGCGCAGAAAACAGATTAAATGGGCGATAATCGGCCTGGTGGCCGTTGCACTGACGGGTTGGATAACGAGTTCATGGGGGCGTTGGTTCGGCAATGAACCGGAACTTCCGTACACGGTGCCCACGGTGCCTGATCGGATTACGCTGTGCTATGGGCCGGATGCGCAACACGACCGTTGCCTGACCTGGCGGTGTGACACGATACAGCATGCGTATGCCGTCGAGTTGCGGACGCCGACAGACAGCATGATGCTTCCTGCATCGTCTGTGCGGGTGGAGAGCCGTGCCGGATTCCAGTATTTCTATCGCTGTGAGTTGTATGGGCTGATGGAGAATGCGACCTATCGCTACAGGCTGTGTTCGGAAACGGACACAACCGCGTGGCATGCGTTTGTGATGGCAGAGCGGACGGACAGTATCCGTTTTATGGTGCTGGGTGACATACAGGACTCGGTCGGGGGCGATTCGCCCGATTTGCTTCGCATGGCTTCAGAACGTCTCGGAACAATGGATTTCTATGCCTTTGTGGGCGACATGATAGAGCGTCCGACGGATCGCTATTGGCAGATGTTCTACAGCTCGATAGACCCTTTCTGCGACAGTATTCCTCTCATGGTCTGCACCGGCAATCATGACTATCTGAAAGGAATCTACAAGACCATCGACCCGCGCTGGCGGCATACCTTCGGAACCCCGCTGAACGGTCCTGACCGCTTCATGGGGCGGAGCTATTACGTCGATTTTACCGACATGCGTTTTATCGTGATAGACACGGATGCGCTCCAACTGCCGTGGGAGTATGCTGCTGCCCGTTCGTGGGTGAGCAACGTGCTGCAGCAGAGCACGAAGCATTGGAACGTCGTGCTGATGCACCATCCGCTTCATTCGGCCAGCATCGGACGTGATAATCCGACGATGCGATGGGCCTTCCGTTCGCTCTTTGAAGGCGAGCACGGCCCCGATCTTGTCTTGGCGGGACATGATCACAGCTACATGCGTTGGGCGGCAGAGACGGCTCCGCTCTATATGGTTCTCACTACGGCCACGAAAGATTACCTCTCGAAATCTGACCCCGGGGCAGCCAAAGTGGCTTGTGGACACAGGCTGTACCAACAGGTTGTGGTCACCCCGCAGGCTATTGCGCTGTCAAGCTATCTGGCAGAGACGGGCGAATTGTATGACTCTGTCCGCATCGAAAAGCAGACAGGAACTCCGGCTGTCATACGCGATCTGGGCCAGCATATTGCAGAACGTATAGACCTGCCGCACCGGTTCAGCGGCAAGGATGGCAGCCGTGTGAAGAAGTTCAGAAAACTGCGCTCCCGGCGTGCGTCCGAGCCCGGGCGTAACGTCGTGTTTGAAGACTGAATCCTGCCGTCGGCAGCCCTTTCTTCCATCCGTTCCGGGTGTCCTCTGTCAGAATCATCAGGTCGGGACGCTGTCCGCGAAGCTCTGATGCAGTCTGTGTGCTGTCTTGACAGATTATTTCTCATATAGCGGCACTTTTTGCACATTAAGTACGTAAAGTCCTCATATTTTTGCAGATATGAAGACGAATTCGATTGTTTTATACGCTGTAGCCCTGTTGACGGTGAGCATGTCAGCCCTGTGGGCTCATGCAGATACAGCCGTGGGCTACGGAGCAAAGGCTACAGGTGGCGGGACAGCATCGCCAACACTGGTGACATCGGTAAGCGAACTGAAAAGTGCTTTGTCGGCATCAGGCAAGAAAGTAATCATCATCACAAAAAGCCTCACCTTCACCTCACAGCTCAGTGTGAAGACGACAGATAAGACCCTGATGGCACTCCCGGGGGTGACCCTGACCAACGCTCAGGGCTCGGGTGAAATCAAGTCGGAGTCAGACGCCAAGAGCAAGACCGGCATACTGGAGTTTAAGACTTCGTCAAACATCGTCTTGCGCAATCTGACCTTTGTCGGCCCCGGAGCGTGGGACTGCGAAGGCAATGATGACCTCTCGTTTGACGGCGTGACGCAGGCATGGATTGACCATTGTGAGTTTCAGGATGGCATTGACGGCAACTTTGACATCAAAGGCGCGTCGGACAACATCACCATCAGCAACTGCCGCTTCCGCTATCTGAAAGGGGCAACTCCGAAGTCGACTTGGTGCAAGGACAGCGGCAGTGACGACCATCGCTTCTCGAATCTTGTAGGATCGGGCAGCAGTGACAAGCCAAGCAACAGGCGCATCACCTATCAGCTCTGCTGGTGGGATGAGGGCTGTGTGCAGCGCATGCCACGTGCACGTCACAGCACGTTTCACCTGCTTAACTGCTACTGGAGCTCGTCGAAGGCCTCTGTTGACCTCGGGCTGGGCAACTGTACGGCCTATGTCGAGGGGTGTCATTTTACGCATAAGTCGTCAGTCATATATCGCGACTACAGCAGCAGTGATGGAGGAAGCAACAAACTGAAGTTTGTCAACAGTTACACCTCGTCGGGCAGTCTGCCGGGCGATATCGGCTCCGTTGCTGCTCCGACCTATTCGTACACAGCGTTGCCCTACGCTGACGTGAAGAAGACCGTGACCGATGCAACATGTGGAGCCGGCGCAACGCTGCAAGTCAAGACAGATGGGACAGTCAGTACCAACTGCGGAACGCAGGAGCAGAATCCCGAACCGACTCCCAACCCGGTCACACCGAAGGGCGGGTGCTGCATCGTGATGACTGCCGGCGATGTGCCGACGGTGGGCAACGGCGGCATACCGAAAGAGTGGACTGAGGTGGACATCACGGTCAACAATACAAAGTCGACATGGGATGCCAATGACGGAATAAAGCTTGGAGGCAATGCAGACTATGTCGTGTTCGACTTCAGCCGTTATAAAGATATTGCCATCAGTAGTGTGGAGTTTGACGTAACCATTCCGAACTGGACTGCAGAGCATAACACCGTCGGTTACCGCTTCGCGGCAGACGGCACAAACCAGCGCTATGAGGTCAAGAGTGAGAAAGAAGAACTTGTTACGCTCGTCCCGACGGGAGAAACGCGTGTGTTTGTGATTCAGCGTACCGCAAGTACGAGCACGAACATCAAGAAGGTCTGTTTCAATTTTTCAGCCTCAAGTAGTGCATCTGCACTTCAAGAGACTTCATCGCAAGGGCTGCATTATGACGGAAGACTGTTGCATAACCCCTCTTGTCAGCAGGTGAAGGTGTATGACCTGAACGGACATCTGCTGTTGCAGTCCTATCTGTCGCAGATAGACATGACTGACCTTCTGCATGGCGTCTATGTCGTTCGTCAGGCGGATTACGTCCGGAAAATCGTACGATAAGGCCATACCGGATATGGCATGCTTCTGCCACGACCAGCAAAGAGTCGTGGCAGAAGTTTTTTTCACTCCTTGAAACGAAATGACAGGTAGAACATTACCACAGCGTAGGCAAGGACAAGAACAACCCAATAATCATTGTGATGCAGGAGCATGTATATGCCCGATGTCGGAAGTACGGATGCAAAAAACTGGAGGCCGTACAGACGCCGCATCTTTACGTCAGAGGTTTTGTTGCGCAGTGCACTGACGACTGCATAGACCAGGCATCCAACAGCCCCTATGGCATAGACATACGGAGAAAAAGAAAGCGTCGTATACAGACGTAAGATTGTGCCCAGTGTGAGCATGGCCCACGAGATGAGGAGTAGAATGTTCATGATAGACAGGTGGTGAAACGGATGATGTGGAGTCGTGAAAGTCTGCTATTTGGCCGGGAAAGTGATGCTCTGATTCTGCTCGCGGTGGATGAGCCTTACCTCGATGCCAAACTTCTGGTGAATATGTTCGGCCATGTGCTGTGCAGCATAGACAGACCGATGACGCCCGCCGGTGCATCCGAAGCAGGCCATAAGATTCTGGAATCCGCGTTCGATATACCGACGGACATTCGCATCGACAAGTTCGTACGCATGGTTGAGGAAGGCCGTAATCTCGCCATCCTGTTCCAGAAAATCAATAACGGGCTGATCTTGTCCTGTCAGACCCATATAACGTTCATACTTTCCGGGATTGTTGACAGCACGCATGTCGAAGACGAAGCCTCCTCCATTGCCGGACGAATCGGAGGGAATGCCTTTCTTGTACGAGAAGCTGTACACAGTCAGCATAAGGGGCTTGCGTGCCTGTTCCTGAAATTGTTTGAGTTCGGTCATCTGCCGCAGTACCTGCATAAGATACGGGCAGTAATCGTGAGACTGCCGGAGCAGGTCGCGAAGATTATTCAAGGCATACGGAATGCTTTGGAGGAAGTGCGGTTTCTTCTCAAAATATCCTCTGAATCCATACGCTCCAAGAACTTGCAGCGTTCGGAACATGATGAACAACTGCAACTCCTGTCTGAACTGCTCGGCATTGACCTCCTGGAGTTTCTGCAGCTCGTCAAGATATTGGTCAATGAGCCACGAACGGAGTTGCTCTCCATAATTGGCACGCGCCTGCCATAAGAAGCTTGCTACATCATAGTGGAGCGGTCCCCGACGTCCTCCCTGGAAATCAATAAAGTAGGGTTTCTGATTGTGAATCATCACGTTGCGGCTCTGAAAGTCGCGATACATGAACGTGTTTCTTGGGACCTGTAGCAGACAATCGGCCAACTGTTCAAAATCGTTCTCCAGCAAGTCTTCTTGAAAGTCAAGGCCGGTGGCTTTCAGGAAGCAGTATTTGAAATAATTCAGATCCCACAATATGCTGCGTCTGTTAAACTCAGCCTGTGGGTAGCAGACCTGAAAATCCAACCCCTGCGCTCCACGCACCTGAATATGTGCCAACTGACGCATCGTTAGAGCCAGCATTTGCTGCTCCCGCGCGCCGAAGACTCCCGTCTTCCTGCTGCCGGCGATATAGTCAAACAACAACGTATCACCAAGATCTTGTTGCAGGTAACTCATCTTATCTGCCGATTGTGCAACCACTTGTGGGACGTCCAGACCTTGCTGTACAAAATGACGGTCAATGGCGAGAAAAGCTTCGTTCTCCTGTTGTGATGTGCCATGGCATCCTACGAAAGAATGTCCCTCACTGTCAGATAAACGGAAGTATTGTCTGTTGGAGCCTGATGCAGATAAGGGTGTTATTGATGTTGCATCGTGCCCGACAATGGAGTAAAAGAGTTGTTTCAGTTGTTCTTCCATGATTATTCCTGATAATATATGCGCTTGATTCGTCGGCTGATGCCTGTGAGAACCTCGTAATTGATTGTCTGGAGTTGTGCGGCAATCTGCTCAACGGGTTGTTCGTCACCGAAGATGATAGCCGTGTCTCCTTCGCGGGCGTTGGCTTTAGTGACATCAATCATCGTCTGGTCCATGCAGATGTTGCCCACGATGGGGCATTGAATACCATTGACAATGACATGGCCAACGCGATTGCCAAGTCGTCGGTCCAGGCCGTCTGCATAGCCGATAGGAATCACAGCTATGCGCCGGTCTTCGGTCAGCATGGTACGCCTTCCGTAGCCGATGCTCTCGCCGGCTTTTACCGTCTTGACCTGTAGGATGATGCTCTTCAGTGTGCAGACATTTTGCAGTTTCTTGCCGGGTATGAAACTTGTCCCGTACAGACCGATGCCCAAACGGACCATATCCATCTGATAGTCATTGAAGCGTTCAATGCCGGCTGAATTGAGGATATGACGCATGACAGGGTAGGAAAGGCCTGCTTGGAGGCGGTCAGCGCATGCCGTATATCGCTTAATCTGTTCATGAGTAAAGGAGTCAAATTGCTCCTCGTCAGCCCCTGCCAGATGAGAAAAGACAGAGCGCACCGTCACAGCACTTTGTCGGTTCAGTCGCTCAATGAGCAGGTCCATGTCACTGAACTCGAAGCCAAGTCGGTGCATACCGGAGTCGATTTTGATATGAATCGGATAACTGGTAATGCCTTGCCGTTCAACTTCGCTGATAAAGGCCTGTAGTATGCTGAAATTATGTATGTTCGGTTCAAGATTGTACTCTATGATGGCACTTAATGCATCATGCTCGGGAGCCATGACAATGATGGGAGTGTGTATCCCTTCTGCGCGCAACTCGGCTCCTTCGTCGGCTACTGCAACGGCCATATAGTCACAGTGGTTGTGTTGTAAAGCCTTGGCAACCTCGACGGATCCTGTTCCGTAGGCAAAGGCCTTGACCATGCAGCAGATTTTTGTTTTTGGCTTGATAAGTCCCCTGTAGTAATTGAAGTTATGTATCAAGGCAGACAAATTGACCTCAAGGATAGTCTCGTGAGCGATGCGTTCGAATTGCCGACAGAACTTCTCAAGTTGAAAATGCCGTGCCCCCTTAAGCAGAATGACCTGTCTTTCCCAATTCTTCCATATCCCGGATTGAATGAAGTCGGTTGTGGTCTTGTAGAAATACATGTCTCCGATGTGGAAACGAGACGCATGATTGGAGAGTTGTTGTCCGATTCCGACTAAATGGTCTCCATGACGGTTTTGAAGCAGGTCAGCAATGTGTTGATATAGCAAATCCTCTGGTTGACCGTTCTCCGCAATGTCGGTGAGTACCAATGTCCGTCCCATGCCTTTGACATCAGCCTGTCGGTCAAGCGTGTCGAGCGCGATTTGCAATGATGCAAGATCAGAATTATATGAATCATCAATGATGATGCAGTCGTGTTGTCCCTCTTTTACATTGAGCCGCAATTCGACGCGTTCCAACTGCATCATGTGCGATGCTATCTGTTCTTGATCATAATGAAGACAGAGCATGACTGCAAGACAATGCAGGCTGTTCTCGACAGAAGCCTGGTCTGTGAATGGCAATATGTACTGTGAGACTTGCTGCTGATACTCGTATTTAATGTACGTCAGATCGGCTTGAAGGTCAGTGTTTATGGATAGGATCTTGATTTTAGCCTTAGGAGATTTTCCCCACGTGAGCCTATTTGCTTTCGGATGCTTGTCTGCAAAAGAGGACATTGCCTGTGCAATAGTTTCATTGTCCTCATTGTAGATGACCAAATCAGCATGCTCAAAGAGTTGGAGTTTCTCCTCACATTTCTGTTTTAGCGAAGTGAAGTTCTCTTGATGAGCGTCTCCGATATTGCTGAATATGCCAATGGTCGGACGAATAATTGGCTCTAATCGTTGCATTTCCTGCGGTTTGGATATGCCCGCCTCGAATATGCCGATTTCTGTCTGTGTATCCATCTGCCACACACTGAGTGGAACCCCGATTTGTGAATTATAACTGCGTGGAGATCGGACAATCTTATATCTGTCCCGGAGGAGTTGATTCAGCCACTCTTTGATGATTGTCTTTCCGTTTGATCCAGTAATCCCTATAACAGGAACTCGGAATGCACTCCGATGATGTTCTGCAATCATTTGTAGAGCCTTGAGCGTATCTGTCACTTGAATGAAAAAGGCTTCTGGCATATCATCATTGCAAACAGACTGACTGACGACAAAATGTCGGACTCCATGGTGATAGAGTTCACTGATGTACTTATGTCCGTCGTTGCGCTTGGTGCGCAGTGCAAAAAAGAGCGTCTTGTCAGGAAAAGCAAGTGAACGACTATCGGTCAACAGCCATTGAATATCTATGTCTTTTGTCGGGCTTATTGAATGAAGCACATCGCATATTTCAGAAATAAGCATTGAGTGGAATTTTTATTCGTTAGAACACTTACTGATTGACCGGCAGCTATACCGTCATCAGCATGTCGAATTATGGTCACAGACCTCTTTTATCAGATGCTTGACAATGATGAAGTTAGAACTCTTTTTGATATTGAAAGCAAAGAAGGAGAAGCTCAAATGCTTTCTCTGAGAATTGTTCATCGTGATTGACGATGCCTTTCATCAGGTCGATAGTGGAGAATGATAGTTGCTTTATTGTGTCCATATCTTACTGCTTATTATAAATCATACCATCCATTTCAAAGGTCGAAGATGTTTTGTTAGTTAAGTAGTGTGTCTCGTACCGACCATATAGATCAGGATAGAAATATAGTCTCGTATCTGCTCCCTCATACGGATAGCTCACACCATATAGCCAATGTTCAGTTGTTTCCATTAAATGGTCATTGTAGTATTTGATAATATCGCAGACTCCGAATATCATCACATTCTTCTCTATGTTGACATAAGCCCCTTTTTCAGTATAATGTTCTGATTTGGGTAAATCATAAGGGTAGAATGTGATTTCTTGATAAGCTGTGATATCTGCTGACATGTCTTTCTTTTCGCCGACGAACTTTCCATTTAGAAAAGCGAAATAATCTCTCTCGACTTGGTTCAGTTGCGCCGTTGGTTCATCATCGTCTCCACCGCATGAGATGAGACAGAAAGCCGCAAAAATCAAATACGCAATCTTCTTCATTCGGTCAAATTCTTATTCATTAGTTCTTCAATTTCAATGTATGCATCTTCTTCATTATTGCATCTTATCAAGGATGAGTGTCTGAACTCTTTGTGATATTGAAAAAAAAGACGGGTTTCTTGATATGCATATCAGCCGGTATGATGCAGTTATATATAATGCCGAGAATCTCATAGGAGGTCTGTCTTATGACAAGAATCCTGACGGATGTTTTAGTGTGTAGTTATTGAGAAATCGGCACATTGGATTCAATTTGTTGTTGATTGATGATAATTCTCTGCTTGTTGTGGATGTAGATTCCGGATTTGAGTAAGTGTGCATTGCGAAGGTCTGTTGCGACTTTTCTGCCGAGTAAATCATAAACGGAGCCGTCAGTTTTATCGGAACTGTCGAATGGTAGTTCTTTTATGGACGCTCCGACCTCACGCAGTTTCCGTTCGCCGTAGACGGCAACT
>JAFUXZ010000263.1 GCA_017470795.1 Paludibacteraceae bacterium | reverse complement strand
CATCGCAGGCTGCAAAGAAAGTGATACGCAACGGTGTGATCTACATCATCCGCCCGGACGGCACCGTGTTTAACGCACAAGGCGCACGTGTGGAGTAACAAAAGCAGATTCTCAATAACGCAAGCTATCTCTAAAGGGAATACGACATACCTCACTTTAGAGAGATGTGATGCAGAGGATAAATATCAGCCCAGCGGTGTTGGCTCACCGCTGGGCTACAGAAAGCAGATTTGCCACAAGCAAGCTTTAGCCTATTGGAATGGCATAGATTGTCTTCAACCCAATCTTACTTTTTATGTATGATTGGGTTGATTGTTCAACTAAAAGCAGTATCTTCGACGCGGATTTTATAAAGTGCCATTTTACAAAATCGGCAAATAGTATTAAACGACATCTTATAGCAACCATGGACAAACTCTTAATCAAACAGATATTGCTGGATCAGAAACACACGCTTCAGTCCTATGAGATTGAGCCTCGCAATTACACGATAGACCCGCATCTGAACTATGTGTTTGTCGGCGTGCGACGTGCAGGGAAGTCATATATGCTCTACCATGTCATCCATCAACTGGTAGCCACTGGGCGTAGTTGGGATGAGGTGCTGTATATGAACTTTGAGGACGAGCGATTGGAAAACTTCACTACCACTGATTTTGCCACACTCATTGAATGTCATCAAGAACTGTATGGCATTGAGCACCCCGTGATTTTCTTGGATGAGATGCAGAACATCAGCGGATGGGAGAAATTCGCACGCCGCATGGCGGACAGTAAAGCACATATCATGCTCACAGGCAGTAATGCAAAAATGCTGAGCCGTGAGATAATGGGGACGCTTGGAGGACGTTTTGTACCGATGGACATCTATCCCTATAGCTTTGCCGAGATGCTCAACATTCTCCACATCCGCTGCGATGAGCATGCCATGCTACAGACTAACCTGCGCTCGGATATCATCCGGCAGTTTGACATCTATCTCCATTGGGGAGGCATGCCGGAGACTGCGCACGTAACACAAAAAAGGCAATACCTGAGCAGCGTTTATCAGAAAATATATCTCAATGACATTGCAGCACGCAGCAGGATAAGCAATCTACCTGCCTTGAGGTTGATGGTCAAGAAAGTTGCAGACAGTCTGGGGCAACCGATTTCCTATAACCGGTTAGGTAACATAGTATCTACCATCAACGGAAAAATATCTGTCCCCACTATTCAAACTTATATCTCGGCTGTAGAAGAGGCTTGGCTTCTGCTCAGGCTGCGCAATATCGCTGCCAGTGTAACGGAAAGAGAGAGTGTCTGCAAATACTATTTTGTGGATAACGGATTCCTGAATCTGTTTTTGTTTGACGGTGAAACAGCCTTATTAGAGAATCAAGTGGCTTTAGAACTCTTCCGTCGGTATGGACACGATCTGGAAAATGACACCGTCTACTTCTATAACAATGGTGCTGAGGTCGATTTCTATATTCCGTCGGAGGAATGGGCTATTCAGGTCTGCTACTCACTCACGGATCCCCAGACACTGAAACGCGAGAAGGAAGGTCTGCTGAAGATAGCAAAAGCACTCCCCTGCCGCCGCCGCACAATCATAACGTATGACACGACTGATGTCATGCACGACGAGCAAGGCGAAATAGATGTTATCCCATGCTGGAGATGGCTCTTAAACACCTCTCATTCCAGGCTATAAACGGCGGATGCACTTATCATCTAAGACAGTAATCCTATATATCCGGAAGACACCGACGCCACTTGTAGAGACTCATGATTATCTCTACATGCGTACAGAAGCAGGCACATCAGCAGAAAATCTGTCCAAACCCTTGTGCATATTGAAGAAAGCAATAATTTTGCAGGTGAAAATAGCAACACATGGTTAAAACAGCACACATACCATCTGCTATCCTTCAGCAAGGCTCCCAATTAGCATGTAATCAGCAGTTTACCCCCCCCGTGCACGAAGAGGAGTCGAAGCAGTGATAGAATACATATTCGCAACATCGTAGACGGTGCGTGACTTTGTGTCACGTGCCGTCTTTTTGTGTGTATAGCCGGCACACACAGCCCTTTTCTGAAATTCTCCAGAGAATAATAAAAGCAATGATGATTAACCCTTTATTTAATTCATTTAATCATGAAAAGAAGATTTACTTTCTTTAGCCGTTTAGCGGCAGGGCTGCTGACGGTGCTCCTCGCCTTACCGCAATCTGCATGGGCGGAATGTCGCGCTTGGAATGATAATTATCAAACGTATGACATAATCACTCATACAGTTACCAAGTGTGTTACTGCTAAATTAGGAGAGATGACTGCTGTTAGAGTAAGTAGTGTGGATCGGTTCCAAGATCCTGTTTCCAACGATTCGACAGTACTGATTACTGGAGGAGTTCCCCTTGGATTTATATTCGGCTATGCAACAATGGGCGTTGGCGATGCTGTTGTTACCTATAAAACGACTCCTATTAAAGAATATCATGAAATCTTAGAAAGTGAGTATAACGCATATAAGGAAGACAAAGTCAAGCCCGCAGGGTGGAATGACTATAGTAAAGATTGTATAAAATCCAGTCAAGATGATGACTTTTATGGTATTCTAATAGGACACTATTATCGCGTGGACCATGCTCCCAACTGGAATGCAATCGAGTATTGGACTGTAACCAAAGGTGACCCGACCCTTTCTTGGAAAAGTCAGACAGGCATAATGAATATAGGTGCAGGAACAAGAACATGCCCCACTCCGACAGTTAAAGTGGATGATCTTAGTCAGACCTTTTCCGGAGATCCGACAAGGTGGTGGAGAAATAGTATAGAGGTTGAGAACCCATCGTTCACTTATGTTTCTTCCGACCCGACGATTGCTACCGTAGCCGCTGATGGTTCTATTACCGCCCTCAAAGCAGGTGAGGTGACCATCACTATCACATGGGCAGGTGACGACAACTGGAACGCTGCCGAGGCAAGTTATAAACTGACTGTGGAAAAGGGCTATGCCTATGTATATTTCTCGTCGAGTTCGCTGACCATCACCGAGGGTGATACGTTCACCGAGCCGGAAGCAACCACGAACCCTGCCGGTCTGCCGCTGACTTATTCGTCCAGCAACGAGGCAGTAGCCACCGTTGATGCCACCACCGGCAAACTGACCATCAAAGGTGCAGGCGAAGCAACCATCACCGCTACCTTCGCAGGCAACGACGAGTACCGTGAAGCTACCCGTTCCTACACCCTGACCGTCAATGAGCGACAGAAAGCCGACCCCGAATTGTCGTTCAGCAATTCATGGATATATATAGAATTGGGCGATAAGTTTACTGCTCCCACCTTGAGCAATCCTCACAATCTGCCTATTACATGGTCTTCGGTAGATGAGACAGTGGCAACAGTGGACCAAAACGGTAATGTCACCATCGTGGGTGTAGGCGTAACCGACATCAAAGCAACATTCGCAGGCAACAGCGAATACTACTCAGGCGAGACATGGTACTCGATAGAGGTAACACCTCATACGATGAACCTGACCGTTCTCGGTGTAGAGGTGAACGAGAGCAACTGCGCCGACATCCTCGGCAACGGCAAAGCATCGTACAACGAGTCAACACGCACGCTGACGCTGACCGACCTTGTGGCTGACTTCAGCAGTAAGGACTGGGAGTCGGTGAAAGGTAGTGCCGTGCAAGACAACAACTGGAAAGAGGGTGTAGCTCCGCTGACGGTGATTATCAACGGTCGTTGCGAGTTCGCAAACACTTATCTGGCTTTCTCAGGTGACATCGGCTTGATATTCAAAGGCGACACATTGGTCATGAGCGGCGTAGAGCCACAAGCACAGGCACGCAACATCACCATCGACGGCTGCTATGTTGAGGCAACCAGTTCAGAGCGTTACGGCATCCCTGCTATCATGGCAAGTTATAAGTTAGAGGTTATCAACGCAGGTCATCTCTATGCTAAATCAACAGGCGTAAGCGACGGCAAGGTGAAGTCGGGTCTGGCTATCATCACGAATGAATTAGTGCTTGGCGAGAATATCGCTATCCTCACCCCTGGCGTTACGTTCAAAACAGACGAATACGGCAATGGCGGCTTCTATACCGCAGATGGAGAATTGGCTCTTGAAGTGGAGATAGGCAAGAAGCCGATAGACCCTGTTCCAGATGATGAGGAGACGACGTTTGACTTCTCGGTTATCGGCCCGGACGGTTCAGACATGCTCTCCGTCAGCCTCGGTGCAAACGACACCTACAATGAAGACGAAGGCCGTCTGGAAGTTGCCTCCACTGCCACAGAGGAGGACGTAGAAGCTGCTATCGAAGCCGCCGTCCCGGGTTCGTCGGCATTCAAAGACCTGCTGCCGTCGTCTATCTCCTTCGAGGTGGAGGCCGGTGAAGGCGACATCGAGATTGACTGCCAGACCCTGCCTGGCTTCGTGCTGCGTGTGCGTATCAACGGCGTCGGTGAGGCAAGCATCAGCTCGACAGTCTCGCAGGCTCTTCGCGGCAAGGCCACCGTGCACTACAACGTGACGCAGAAGACCTATGTCATCATCTACCTGCAGGGCACCCCGTCGGCATCTGCTCCAAAGCGCATCATCACCTCAACCAAGGATGACGACCCGAGTGCCGGGGCATATATCTACGGCATCAAAGTCACGCCCAAGAAAGCACACAGCGGCATCGGGGAAATCGAAGCTGAGCACTACGGCGCATCGCAGGCTGCAAAGAAAGTGATACGCAACGGTGTGATCTACATCATCCGCCCGGACGGCACCGTGTTTAACGCACAAGGCGCACGTGTGGAGTAACGATGTAAAGAGAAAGTATCAAGAAAGACAACAAGAGCAGGCGGCCTACAGGTCGCCTGCTCTTGTTATGGAGAAGCCTTGAAAATCACATGTCTAACACGCAGCAGTCACGGCCGGATATGACAGTAAGGATGCCGTAATATGACAAACAAAATCAAGTAGTTAGCATGGTGCTGAATACTTGATTTTCAGTTGTGACCCAGGTGGGAGTCTCACTTCGTTCGCATCCCGAGCCCTGCCACGGGCAGGCCCCACAAAGACAAACAAAAAATCCTGAAGACTCGAAAGCAAGCTTTCATCTTCAGGATTTTTTGTTTGTCTTTGTGACCCCGGTGGGATTCGAACCCACGACCCGCTGATTAAGAGTCAGCTGCTCTAGCCAGCTGAGCTACGGAGTCATCATCGACGCTTCTCTCAAAGCGGCTGCAAATGTATGCCTTTTTTCAGACATACACAAGTCTTTTCCGAAAAAACTTTGTCATTTTTGTGTTTGACAACATATCCGGCGAATGCCGGCGATAATCCTTTGCCTGACTCCGGCCGGGAGAAAGGCCGGCACACCGGGCCATTATTCCGGACAAGGAGCGTAGGGGCAGTCTTTGTTTACATGCGGCCTGCGCCGACAGCGCTGAACGCCCGTAAGCCTTGCAGAGATGCGCCGCAGACTGCTGCACAGACGCGCATGCATCCTGACCGACACAGCCGTCCGGCAAGCCTGCAAGGAAGCTGTACTGACGAGCAAATCTGCCGGCTGCAGCGTGCCACAACCCATACGCCCAACACAGGTCCGGCGGCCGTCATCGGGCATATCGGACAGAGCGGAGCATTTCCGACAGACATGCTACTGCATAAGTCTTGTGGGCAGAATCCGCATCGCGTGACATACGAGGGGACAAGTCAGACGAAAATCTGAGGACGGGTTTCGTCTGACATGCGCTGTTGTCGGCTTGCTATTTCAGCGTACAAATTGTATCTTTGTGGTCATGAGTGGTAAACTCATTGTGTATCAATTAAAACAACAGGTCTTTTATGAATAATAATTTCTGCGTCATCATGGCCGGCGGTATCGGAAGCCGTTTCTGGCCCTACAGTCGCAACAGTCGTCCCAAACAGTTTCTTGACTTCATGGGAACAGGGCGTTCGCTGATTCAGATGACCGTAGATCGGTTCAGGCCGATTATTCCGATTGAGCATGTCCTCATCGTCACCAACGTCATTTACCGTGATCTAATCTTACAGCAACTCCCCGAATTGAGACCCGAACAGATCTTACTCGAACCGGCGCGTCGCAACACGGCTCCATGCATTGCCTATGCTATGGCACGCATCCGCTCCATCACCGATCAGGCCAATGTAATCATCGCTCCGTCAGATCATCTGGTGGTGAACGAGCAGGAGTTTCTTGAGGTCATGAAGCACGGCCTCGACTTCGTGGAGCACAACGACCAGCTGCTTACGCTGGGCATCACGCCGACACGCCCGGAGACCGGGTACGGATATATCCAGATGGAATAAGGCGACAGTCCCTTACGCAAGGTCAAGACCTTCACCGAAAAGCCCAACTTAGAGCTCGCGAAAGCCTTTCTTGCCAGCGGTGAGTTCGTGTGGAACTCCGGCATGTTCTTATGGAATCTGAAAACCATTGACCAAGCGTTCAGGCAACATCAGCCCGACATCCACACCAAGTTCAACCTTGCACATGGCATCTTCGGCACCGACCGTGAAGAGGGATACATCAACGAGATGTTCCCCAGTTGCCCGAACATCAGCATTGACTACGGCATCATGGAGAAAGCCGACAACGTCAGCGTGCTGTGCGCCGAGTTCGGATGGTCAGACCTTGGCTCATGGGGCTCGCTGTACGAACTGTCTGAAAAAGACGAGCAGGGCAATGCGACGCTCCAATGCGACGCCACCTACTACGACTGCGAAAACAACATTGTGACGATGCCCAAAGGCAAGCTGGCCGTGATTGACGGGCTTCACGACTACATCGTGACCTACGCCGACGACGTTCTGCTCATCTGCCCCAAGAGCAACGAACAGAACATCAGACAATTCGTCAACGACGTGCAACTCAAATACATGGGCAAATACAACTGATTAGCCATGTCCATCCTATTCCCAAAAATCAACAAGCCGCGCGAGTGGGACTATCGCCCAATCTACTACGACCCCAAGCAGGAAGAGATGCGCGAGCGGCGGGAGACGTTGCACAGGCAGCAGTCGCAGGCCGCAGAAAGCAGCAGCCCGTCAGGACACGTGTCACTCCTTCAGGCCGCCGATGCAGGTCCGAAACAAGAACAGCGCACTCCGCAGACAACAGCCGACCAGACAGCCTACAAGCCGTCGCTCCACAGAGGGTCGTTTCGCGAAGCTGCCAACCTGCAGAACATGCGTCAGGCCGGGACACGCCAGTCGCAAAAGCGGCTGGTCATCATCGTGGCTCTCCTGCTCGCAGCACTGCTCGTGTTCTACATTGCCAACACCATTGCAGTACAGTAGGTGCAGCAGATGAACTACCGCGCAGTATTCTTTGACTGGGACGACACCCTGTGGGACTTCACGACCAACGCACGCGAAGCCCTGCAAACGGTCTATGAAAAGCACGGCTTCAACCGCTGGTACGACAGTTTTGAGCAGTATCTGCATAGCTACGAGACCTACAATCAGCAGCTCTGGGCAAATTATGCCGCAGGGCTCATCAGCAAGGACTTTCTGCGGCGCGAGCGCTTCAAGCTCCCGCTGAACGAGCTCGGCATCCAGACAGACGACGAGACAGCGTTGCAGCTGGACCGTGACTTCCTGCAAATCACAGCCTCCAAAACGCGTCTGAAGCAGCATGCGGCAGAGCTGCTCCAAAGCCTGCACGGCAAGGTTCGGATTGCGGTCGTGAGCAACGGATTCACAGACGTTCAGCACGCAAAGATACAGCGGAGCGGCCTCGCCCCTTACATTGACTACACCATCCTGTCGGAAGACGTAGGGGTCAACAAGCCGCACCCCGACATATTCAGATACGCGCTCACACAATGCAGGCTTGAGGCACACGAAGTGCTGATGGTCGGCGACAGCTACCAGACCGACATTGAAGGAGCCCGCCGAGCCGGCATTGATCAGTTTTATCTTTGTCCGAATCCGCCGGCAGACCGGAAAGCCACGTACATTTCCGGCAACCTGCTCGACGTGCGTCAGATTGTCGGACTCACTTCCGGTCAATAGTATCTCAGAAGACATGGCAAAAATTCAGACACGATACGTATGCAGTTCGTGCGGAGCACAGGCTGCACAAGAACTCGGCCGCTGCCCGGTCTGTGGCGCATGGGGCACCTATGTTGAAGAAACCATTCAGAAAGGCACTCCGACACGCAAGGCAGTCGTCATGAGCGACAACGCGCCCATCAACATCCGCGACGTGCAGCACGCCCACCTGCAGCGCATCGACCTGCACTGCGAAGAACTCAACCGCGTGCTTGGCGGAGGCCTCGTTCCCGGCAGCATGGTGCTGCTGGGTGGAGAACCCGGAATCGGCAAGTCGACACTGGCACTCCAAGTGGTTCTCAACATGGGAGAACAACGCACGCTATACGTTTCCGGAGAAGAGAGCGTACAGCAACTGCGCCTGCGTGCCGACCGCATTGCAAGCAACGCAGAGCAATGTCAGGTCGTGAGCGAGACGAATCTTGAACGCATACTCCAGCACATCGAACAGACACAACCCGAAATCATCGTCATAGACTCCATACAGACCATCCAGACCGAAGCCCTGGAAGCCTCAGCAGGAAGCGTATCGCAGGTACGCGAGTGTGCGACAAGGCTGCTGCGATGCGCCAAAGAGACCAACACGCCGATGATTGTCATCGGCCACATCAACAAAGAAGGCTCCATCGCAGGTCCGAAAATTCTGGAACACATCGTTGACGTTGTGCTCCAGTTTGAAGGCGACCAGCACTACATGTACCGCATACTCAGAGGGCAGAAAAACCGCTTCGGCTCCACCTCTGAGATAGGCATCTTCGAGATGATGCAGAACGGACTGCGCGAAGTCAAAAATCCGAGTGAACTGCTGCTCACGCAGGCTCATCAGGGACTTTCGGGCGTTGCCATAGCCTCCGCTATCGAGGGGGTTCGTCCGCTCCTGATTGAAGTCCAGGCCCTCGTCAGCTCCGCTCCATACGGCATCCCGCAACGCTCCAGCACCGGATTTGACACCCGACGCCTGAACATGCTGCTTGCCGTGCTTGAGAAACGGGTCGGATTCAAACTCGGTGCGAAAGACGTGTTCCTCAACATCGCCGGAGGACTGCGCGTGACCGATCCGGCCAACGACCTGGCAGTCATCGCATCCGTACTGTCATCCTCGCTCGACATGCCCATAGACCATCAGACCTGCCTGACCGGCGAAGTCGGCCTGTCGGGAGAGATTCGCCCCGTGACGCGCATCGAACAGCGCGTACTCGAAGCCCAGAAACTCGGCTTCAAACGCATCATCACACCCGCATTCTCGGCCGAAGGCACCCGGCTCACACACGCACGCATACAAATCATCCAAGTCAACAAAGTGGAAGAGGCTTTCCGGATGCTGTTCAGCAAAACAAAATAATCCCTCCAAAAGAGACTTCGGAGACAGTCAAAGGTTTGAGGGCTCAAACTTTTATTCGTACATTTGCCTTTGCTAACAAACCACATCAGACATGATCTACAGATTCAAATTCATATCAGACGAAGTTGACGGATTCGTGCGCGTCATCGAAGCCGACTCGTCTGCCACGTTCCTTGATTTGCACAAAGCTATTCTGGAGTCGGTGGGTTATCCGGACAACCAGATAACGAGTTTCTTCATCTGCAATGATGACTGGGAGAAACTTCAGGAAGTCACCCTCGTTGAGATGGATGCCTCGTCCGAATATGACAACATGGTTATGCAGGATACAACTCTTGACGCGCTCCTGGGCGATGAAGGACAGAAGCTGTTATACGTATTCGACCCCATGTTCGAAAGGGCTTTCTTCGGACAACTGAGTGACATCATCACCGGCCAGTCGCTGGAGGCTCCGAAAATCGTGCGCAAGACCGGAAACGCTCCTAACCAGCTGCAGCAAGAAGATGATATCGAGAAGATCATCAAGGATGCTACGGGGGGAGGCTTGGATGAAGATTTCTTTGGCAGCGAAGGCTATAACGATGATGAACTGGATGACGAAAGTTTCTCGTCAGGGTCTTTGGAAGACTTGGAGCAATACTGAAATCACAGTCCGATAAGCAACCATAAAAAAGGAGACGCGACATCACGACAGCACCTCTCGTGAGCCACGCTCCTTTCTTATTTCTACACTTGTCAGCAGACCCGAGCATTGCCTTGCGCCAACTTCCACCCACAGTTTCAACCAGCAACACCAAGAACCCCGCACATGCCCATTGAGCAGATACTTCAACGACTACACATCGACAGCATGCCGGACGGTCGGCCGACCCTCGTCGTGCTGCTCGGCCCGACAGGCGTTGGTAAGACAGCGTCGAGTTTCGTGCTGGCTGAGCAGATGCAGTCGCCCATCATATCGGCAGACTCGCGACAGGTCTTCCGCGAACTGCGCATCGGCTCGGCAGCACCTACGGCTGAAGAACTCCGACGCGTCACTCACTACTTCATCGGCACGCGCTCTGTTGTCGACAATTACAGCGCAGGACAATATGAAACGGATGCACTCCGACTGCTTCAGGAACTGTTTCAGAAGCATGACGCACTGCTCATGGTCGGAGGGTCGATGATGTATATCGATGCCGTATGCCGCGGACTGGACGATGTGCCGGCCATCCTGCCTGAAGTGCGGAAAAGCGTGCAGGACGACTACAATCGATACGGACTGACCTTCATGCAAGAAGAGCTACACAGACTGGACGAGAAGCACTACAACGAGGTGGACCTGAAGAACTACCGACGCGTGATGCATGCGGTAGAAGTATGCCGTCAGACAGGACGCCCCTACTCCGACCTGCGCCGGAACAGCCCAAAGACAAGGCCTTTCCGCATCATAAAAATCGGGCTCAACCTGCCGCGCGAGCTGCTCTATGACCGCATCAACAGGCGTGTAGACCAGATGATTGAAGACGGACTGATAGAGGAGGCACAAGCCCTGACAGAACACCGGCACCTACCCGCCCTGAATACGGTCGGCTACAAAGAACTGTTCAACTGTTTTGATGGAATCTGGACACGCCGGCAGGCCATAGACATGATACGTCAGGACAGCCGCCGATACGCGAAGCGACAACTCACATGGTTCAGGGCAGACAATGAGATACACTGGTTCGAGCCGCAACAACTCATTAGCGCATTGTCATAGTCTGTTCGTCGGGCAGACGAGAATCTTGTCCTCACCCCCGTCCGTCATAAAGATGGTCACTTGTCTAAGGCTGACGCGACTCGCTCAGGCGTTCATACTCAAGGCTGGCCATAATGAACGGGCCGAGCACTTTTCCTTCTGTCTGATGATTGATTACCACGTCCGAGCCACACAGATAATAGTCTGCGTCACCGATACGCTTTGCACTTAACCCCGCCGACTCACAACTGTTAATCAGCGAGATGGTCCCATCCGGCTCGGTTTGCACAAACTGCTCAATCAGGCCACGATACGCCCGCTGAGCCACCGGCATGTATTTCACCGGGTCAAGTACGCCGATACGGATACCCTTCAAATAGCAATACGCATACATACTCGACGCGGAAGACTCCAGGTAGTTGAATTGTCCACAGCTGCCGCGCAGGGCGTCATTGTACTGCAACAACTGATACCAGCATCCGGAGGCATCCTGACGCGCGCGCAAACCGTCTGCCACCATGCCGACAATCTGCTCCAGTCTCCGGCGTGATGGCTGATTGGCGGGCATGTACTCCAAAACGTCAATCAACGCTGCAAAATACCAGCCCATGCCGCGCGCCCAGAATTCGGAAGAACGCCCTGTGACTGAATCTGCCCACGCAACAGAGCGTTTATCCATCGGTTGAGCACTCCATGCATGATAACACAACTGCTTATCGGCATCCCATGTGTGCACAAAAATCGTATCAAACTGGGCAGCGATATCGTTCCACGACGCCGTGTCATCAGGGTCGAAGTTGCCCTGCCACTCGCCATACATCGCCGTCCCCATGTATAAGCCATCAAGCCACATCTGATTCGGATAGATATTCTTATGCCAGAAACCGCCGCTCCCGGGAAGATTCGCACTAATACGCCGATGGTGGTATTTGAGGATATTTCTCGCCGAGTCAACCTGCTGACGGAAGAATGACGCGTGCTGCTGATCACCCCGTCTCAAAGCGCCACGATATAATTCGAAGAAGATTTTCGCAGCGTTCAGATCATCAATGTTGTTCAGGCCCACCTTCATCTGCGCATGCAGTGCATAGTCGTACATGCTCTCAAACCAAGGCTGAGCCCACGACTGGTCCTGATACTGTTCGCATGCCTTCAGCACTCCTTTGGCCACGAGGCCGGGCACATAGTCCCACTGTGCCGTACAGCGCGAGGTATCCGTTTTGAATCCTATCGAGACAGACTTGTTGTTAAAATGACCAAGATGCGAATTGATGACCCAACGCGAATAGATCGTGTCAGGCTGAAAATCGGCTGCTGCAAGCGGACATGCGAGCAGACCGACAAAAAGAATAATAAAACAGCGCCTATACATGCGTGGACAAAAGAGAAGTTGCTGCGTTCGGTTTTCTTTTCAGACTATCTTGTACGCAGAAAGTTCAGAATCTCCTTTCTGCGCTCCCATAAAGCAGCCACGAACAGAGCAATCACGAAGCACAGCAGAACACGCGGCAGGCAGGTTTTGGCACGGCTGTTTACCGGTTTGTTGTAAACACTGAACCGGTCTACCAGAACTACCGGAGCCTGCAGATTGGAAGACAAGGTCATTGCTTCGGATAACTGCATACGCTCACGCGTCAGGTCGGGTGACACCATGCGAACGCCATCACCCACAACCACCTTGTTATATTCCAGATTGATGGTTCTCTCGACAGGTTCCTCTACGTAAAGCCTGCGCGACAAAGAATCCAGATAGACTATCTGATGAGAAACGCTCTGATACAGCTCCTCTGCCGAACGACAATAGTGCAGATAGTTATCTACTACTGCCGGGCGCGAATTTACATAGCGGAGCAGCGCGTCTTCAACCACTGGAAGAAGCTCCGGTCGATAGGTCATAATCCGCAGTTGTACATACTTGTCAGACAGGACATTCAGCGTATCACTTTTGCTTGCAGCCCCCGAATAGTCTATATAGTCAGGAACACCGTCGTTCAGGCAGTCTATCACATCGTAGCAGGTAATCGAACGGACGGAAGCGGCCACGCTGTCAGGGATTCCGAGCGTTGTGGCCAGCGTGTGAGTCTTGCTCACTTGGGGAGAGGTAGGAATCATGGCAGCCTGCAACGCCTGACGAATCATGAGAGGAGAAGGCCCGTTGATTATCGCCATCGCTTCAGCCTTATAGTACTGATGACTCGGACGGCTCTTATATAGCCCCCATGCCAGACCGATAATGATGCCCAGCAAAGCAATCCACCACTGACGGTAGCACAGACGTGCTGCCTGCCCAAGCAGCAGCCACAGGCGATTACACATTTTCCCAATCCAACGTGCAAACAGCACCATCACGTCAAACAGATTGAGATTCCTGTTCGTTTCTTTATCCATATCAATGCATTTGTGTTTTTAAGGCACAGATTCCCGCTCCAATCATATAACGCGGCTCTGTATCACATAGTATATCAGCCGGACGAGACATGACGCTTTGATGCTGCTCGTCCGGCTGCTATTTTGTTATAGGAAAATCAGTTGTACCAATACATAGATCGGCAGCAGGACCACGATAGAGAACTTCAGCATGTAACCAAAGAAGCTCGGCATTTTGATACCATCCTGCTCGGCTATCGACTTGACCATAAAGTTGGGACCATTGCCGATGTAGGTCATCGCTCCGAAGAATACGGCTCCGATACAGATAGCCTTCAGCAACAATTCGGGAATACCTGCCACAGAAACCGGATCGATGGCTGCCATTGTCTCGGCCGGCAAACCGGTAGCGATACTGTGGAATGCAACTGCCGTCGGTGTGTTGTCTAAGAACGATGAGAGCAGACCCGTAGAGTAGAAATACTGCCATACCTTGGTCAGTCCGAGTTCACCTGCATGAGTATTCATGAAGATAAGTGCCGGGGTCATGGTGGTAAATATCCCAAGGAACAGGTAGGCCACCTCCACAATCGGATCCCACGTGAACTTGTTGAGGTCATAGCGCACCTTCTTCTTGGTCATCAGCAGCGACAGGCCGGTCAGTGCCAGCAGCACAATCTCCCGCAGATACTTCATGTAAATCGGAGCATGATATTCACTGCCGTCAGGCAGCAGGTGATCTTTCATATTCGGAATCGTGCCGACATTCAAGAAAGCTACACTGCAAACTACACCAACGAGCAACAGGAAATTCAGACGTCCGCCCAAATGTAACTCAACACGTTCGCTTTTGTCGGCTTCGATATTCTCGGGTGACTCTTTTTTGTAGTAATAAGTGTCTACGAAGAAATAGATTAGCAGCAAGATTACTCCCGTGAAAATCCACTCGGGTAACATGCCCATGAACCATGTGAACCCGGCTCCGCGCAGGAAGAGCATGAACAATGGAGGATCGCCCAGCGGAGTGAGCAGACCGCCGCAGTTGGCCACCAATGCGATGAAGAACAACACGGTGTGCATCTTGTACTGACGCTGTTTATTGGTTGAGAGCACCGGACGTATCAATAACATGGCCGCACCGGTCGTTCCCATGATGCTCGCCAAGACGAAACCGATACCAAGGAAGAGCGTGTTGATCCATGGTTTGGCTTCTATATCGCCTGACAGATGGATGCCGCCCGTGATGACGAATAACGAGAGCAAAAGGATGATGAACGGCACATAGTCGAACAGTACCTGATGTTCCAGATTGTGTCCCAAGCCGATGCTGATAAGATAGATTGCTGTCGGTACTCCGAGAACGAGCGACACGATGAGTTTGTTGCGATTGCTCTCCCACCATTTCTCAGCAACAATGGGGCCGACGGCAATAGCCAGCAACATCAGAGCAAACGGAATCATTGTCCATGCTTGAACCATAAGAATATATTTTAATTGTTTGTGTGTTTATGCGTTATTACCAACTGTCTGACTCAAGATGTTCAGTCTAACTTCAGCACGGCCAAGAAGGCTTTCTGCGGCACTTCCACATTGCCTATCTGCTTCATGCGCTTCTTGCCTTTCTTCTGTTTCTCGAGCAGCTTGCGTTTTCGGCTGATATCTCCTCCATAGCACTTGGCTGTCACGTCCTTGCGCACCTGCTTCACGGTTTCGCGGGCAATAATCTTGGCTCCGATAACTGCCTGAATGGCAATGTCAAACTGCTGTCGCGGCAGCAGCTCTTTGAGTTTCTCGCACATGCGCCGCCCGAAGTCCACCGCATTATCCTGATGGGTCAGCGTGGAGAGGGCATCGACGGGCTCACCATTGAGCAGGATATCAAGCTTGACCAGTTTCGACGGACGGAAACCGTTGCCGTGATAGTCAAACGAAGCATAACCTTTAGAGATGCTCTTAAGTTTGTCGTAGAAGTCGATGACAATCTCGCCGAGCGGCAGGTCGAAGTATATTTCCACCCTGTTGCCCGATATGTATTCCTGCTTCACCAGTTCTCCCCGCTTGCCCAGACAGAGTGTCATAATCGGGCCGATGTATGTCGCATCGGTGATGATGCTTGCACGAATATAAGGTTCTTCAATATGGTCAATGAGCGTCTGATCAGGCATGCCCGACGGATTGTGCACTTCTCTGACAACGTTCTGTTTGTCATAGACCAGATAGGACACGTTGGGGACGGTGGTGATTACGTCCATGTTGAACTCACGATCCAGCCGCTCCTGTACAATCTCCATATGGAGCAGTCCGAGGAACCCGCACCGGAAGCCAAAGCCTAAGGCCACCGAGCTTTCTGGTGTGAAGGTGAGCGAAGCGTCGTTGAGTTGCAGTTTCTCAAGCGAAGCGCGCAAGTTCTCATAGTCTTCGGGGTCTATGGGGTACACGCCGGCAAACACCATCGGTTTGACTTCTTCAAAGCCTGCTATGGCTTCGGAGCAGGGACGTGCTACATGCGTGATTGTATCACCGACTTTCACTTCTGTTGAGGCCTTGATGCCACTGATGATATATCCCACATCGCCCGTACGCAACTCCCGTCTGGGCTGCATGTCGAGCTTGAGCACCCCTATCTCGTCTGCGTCATACTCTTTGCCGGTGTTGAAAAACTTGACATGGTCGCCTGTACGTAGCACACCATTCTCCACTTTGAAGTATGCGATAATGCCGCGGAATGAGTTGAACACGGAGTCGAAGATCAGGCACTGCAGCGGTGCGTCCGGATCGCCCGTCGGAGCCGGTATGCGTTCTACCACGGCATCGAGTATCTCTTCTACACCCATACCGGTCTTTCCACTGGCACGAATGATTTCTTCACGCTTACACCCGAGCAGCTCGACAATCTCGTCTTCAACCATCTCCGGCATAGCCGAATCCATGTCGCACTTGTTCATCACCGGGATAATCTCCAAGTCATGCTCGAGCGCCATGTATAGGTTGCTGATGGTCTGTGCCTGCACACCCTGCGATGCATCTACCACGAGCAGTGCTCCCTCGCAGGCTGCAATGGAGCGACTCACCTCGTATGAGAAGTCAACGTGACCCGGAGTGTCAATCAAGTTGAGCGTATATGTCTCTCCCTGATGCTGATACTGCATCTGTATGGCGTGACTCTTGATTGTGATGCCACGCTCGCGCTCCAGATCCATATCGTCAAGCACCTGCGCCTGCAGATCCTTGGCTTCAACCGTCTTCGTATATTCCAGCAGACGGTCGGCAAGCGTAGACTTACCGTGATCGATGTGGGCGATAATACAGAAGTTGCGTATATATTTCATATTCGGAAAGACTGATACTTGACGTTGAATAAGGTGCAAAAATACGTTTTTTTTCTGAATCTTGTCTGATAGTGCTGTAGGACTGTCACACTATCATTGCTTTTCATAGACATAGTGATGTGAGGACAGGCTCATACCCATCCTCACATCAGTGCTTTTCATGCACACAGGTCGCTATGAACCTGCACACATCAGCGAGACCGGATTATCACTCCGCTTCCGCCTGCCGAATCGTGTATGTCCAACGGTGTTCTATGCAATCATAGACCCACGAGAGACTATCTTGAAAATCATTCTCCAACGGAATCGACATGCCATCAAGGTTTGTCACGTCCAATGACTTAATCATACGATTCGGACTGGACTCCGTAAAGTCGTATGACCAATAGACGATGGTACTGTCTTGAGCAGGTTCTAAAACAATTCTCACATCAAACTGTTCTATAGGCAACTGTTCCGAACCGCCATACCAGCAACGGTCGTTCTGTTCAAACTTCGGCACGACCACAACCTTCTCCTGCATTCCATTAACAAATTGACATTGAATCGAATGATACCAACCATAAAAAGGAGGGTCAATTACCTCCGTGCACGAAGTCAGGCACAGCAGTATAGAAACAGCCCCCAACCGCAGAAGTGAAAAACGTCTCATACTCATATTATTATTATTCATTTAATCATGCACCGTTAACAAAATCATTTATACAATTTTCGAATGCCAATTTTATCTTTATCAGAACAGATATCACCTCCGCCCTGAAATTTACTCCCATCCAAACGGGTCATACTTGGTCTTGTTGTATCCGGCATAAAGGCATACGAACCATACATCATAACCGATTGAAAATCGAATTCCGAGTAATTCCCCGAAAAGCAACGTTTCCTGAAATTATGTCTAAATGCAAAAGGCACCCTATTCGTATATACTATAATGTAGTCATCTCTATCCTTCCGCTGATGTTCATGTATCAAACCAAGCACATGTCCCATCTCATGAACAGATTGGCTCAAGAAATACTCCTCATCAACAAGTATACCTAAACGCATATTACTCCATGGGCAAAATCCAATATTTGATGAGCTATAGTATTTATTTTGTGTACTAACTCGCACATACCAATTTAGGCCTAGTTTGTAGGTAAGTCTATTCCAAAAATTATTCTTTACGGCACAATATTTTATCGCCTGATTAGAGGCATTCGCCCATACATTCATCGCGAGTTTTGTATATGTTATAACCTTTGAATTTGACGTATCAAAGCGATAACGCACTCTGTTGCCTGGCCACGTTGGTTTTATCCACTGCTTTGCCACTTTGTTTGGATGAATCTGACCCTCTGTGACATTTTCAATCTTTTCTGTCGCGTATAAGTCATTTCCATCCTTATATTGACTAAACAAAATTTCCTCTTCCGTCAGAGAATCACCATGTTCATACATCATTAACAAGTCCATCATATCGTAGTTAGTACTACCGAAGGATAGAATTAGATTATCTTCATCAGCGTCTTCTGTTTCAAATTTATAAGTATCTGAAGTCACCCCATCAAGTCCGGCGAAACTTTCATTTAACTGATTGCTACGATTCGTCACACGGATTACATAAGGATGCCTTCTAATATCTTCCAAAAGCATGGTGTACAACTGTCCAAAGTACTCGTCCATTTCTTCAGAAATACCCAACTCGTCATCATCGTCTTCTGTATCATCTTCCTCTTCCATGAAAAAATTAACATATTCATCCATCTTTTCAAGTTTGTCCGATAAAGGATTTTGGATCACAATGCTTCCCGAGAAAGAAAAGTTTGGGTCAAGATACAATAAAGAAAGATCAATATATTTATTTAGCAGAAACGTGTATGGATGCATCAAATACAATTCGTTCTGCAAATCGTACAAAGCAACAATAGAATCAAACACACATGGAAATGGCATCTCTACAATAGCCGAATCTGTTTTCAACATTATAGCCATGAGATTGTCATCAACTTTTGCCATAGAATCATCATTACAGGCGGACATGATGCTCATCATGAATACACCAACAAAGAGACAAGAAAATATAGTTCTCATAAATACAAAAAAAACGAATTATGTGATGTAGTTTTAGTCATTACCAGATTTTGCACTCGAATCACTGCTGCAAAGATATCGAAATATGAATAAAAAGACAAGTACAATATATATGTTATACAACATATATGCACTATCCGTGTATCAACACCATAGGTACTACCGAATCCACTCGGCTTAACCCGTATCACTCAGACTGTATTTTTAGCATAAAAGGGATACAGGTATATTGCTCCAACTGATCCGATTAGAAGGAAACGATAGCTGGTTTTGAAACCAACATAACCGAAGGAGCAGGAATGTTCATGCAGGCTCTGCTCCTTCGGATTCTGTGAACAGTAAAATTTCCGCCTGACGGCAGCCATGCGGAGGAATGTGGGCATAAAGCATTGCGTGACGCAGATCCGACGGATCTTGCGTCACGCATACATACAGCAGGCTGTGCGCTGATTGATTTTATTACCGGTCAGGCATCGGTGTGTCGCAGCCCGGAAGCGGCAGAAGTCTGAACGTTATCTGAACACTTTGAACACGCGGCCTGCACCACAGAGCAGGTAGACGCCATGCTCCAGTCCGGCGAGGTGAATCACGCCGTCGACAGCGGTCTGCACCAGGCGGCCGGAGGCATCGCAGAGACGGACAGCGTCGGCCTTACGCCCATTGACGGTGAGGTACAGATTGTCTCCGCGGCGTTCAATCTGCGCGTCTCTGCCGACCTCTTCCAGCCGGCTTTGGACTGGCATATCGAGCAGGTAGCGGCAGGCATTTTCCACCAGCCGGTTGGCAGCGTCTGTTGCGTGTGCCGAGGAGTACTCACTCATTCCGATCATGAGCATGGTGTGGGTCAGCGTCGTGCCGTTCATCACACTGCCTGCCGGCATCTCCGCCACCGCCCATCCGCCGTCTGCGCTCACAGGTTCGGCCAGCAGCGTGGCCGACGCATCATACCACTGGTCGATGTAGGTGACGGCATAGCGGTCGTTCTTCCCGAAGAGGACAAGCTGGTTGTCGGTCGTCAATGGCAGCCCCCTGAACACCGCATGCTCCGGAGCCAGGACACGCACGGCAAGGTCGGTGCTGTTGACTGCATTGCCCCAGTTCCATGCCGTATTCTTGAGCAGGAAGGGTTTCATCAGCAGCACGGGTTTGTCAACACCTTTGAGGGCGAGCAGTCCGGCTGCCGTCGAGTTGGGAACGGCACTG
>JAFUXZ010000262.1 GCA_017470795.1 Paludibacteraceae bacterium | reverse complement strand
TAATGCTGATACGCATACTCCGGTCCGAATGCTGAATCCGGCGCTGATAAACATCCGCCCGGCAGGACTCTCCTGTCGGGCGGACGGCTTTTATTGGAAGATGAGTTCTATCTCGGTCTTGTCATATCTGGCCTTGAGCCAGTCGGTCAGTTGCTTTCGGAGTTCCTCCCGATTGGTCGAGTCCCTGACCTCGACGATGGCCGTGAGGCGTTTGACCTTCGTCTGGCTGGCAGGCTGAATATAGCTGAGGTCGGCAATGGCAAACCGGGTAACATCAGCATATAGCACGCCGATCTCACGCGTCAGTTGGTCTTGGTTCTCCTGTATGCCTGTAGCGGAGTTCAACTGTTCGATGAGTTCTTCGTTGACCTTTGTCAGTTCGGCAATTTCCTGCTCTTTCTTGTCGAGCAGATTGCTCACGATGCCGAACTGCTGTTCTCGGTCAAGCATTCCGGAGGCCTGTTTGATGATTAGGCGGGTGTGCTCAATACCTTCGAAGGCCATCTGATGGTTCAGGTAGTTGATTCGCTGATCGTCAAGGGCTTGTCCGACAAAAGTGATGCGTATCTCACTTGTGTCGCTGTGGTAAGTAAAATCCGAGTAAACCATCTCGTTGTTCTCGAACAGCGGATCCTGACGGATGCTTTCAATGAATCGGACTGCAGATGAATTAAACGATGACTCCCGAATCATGCCCAAGGCCGAAATCAAACTTGGCACCATCGCAATCGTGATGATGATGCCCATCTGCCACTTGACCCTCATCCGGTGTTCGCTTTCGCCTTGCTGCGACGTCGGGAAACGCAGGAAACGCACCATCAGCACCGTGGCTGTGGCAATGAATACGGAGTTGATCAAGAACAGATATAATGCGCCGATGAAGTAGCTGAGATGCCCTGAGGCAAGTCCGTAGCCTGCGGTGCAGAGCGGAGGCATGAGGGCTGTTGCGATGGCAACGCCAGATATGGCAGTGATGGCCTGTGACTTGCGCGACTGTGCCAGTATGCCGGCCAGACCGCCAAAGAGTGCGATGATTACATCATAGATTGAAGGACGGGTGCGCGCAAGCAGTTCCGACTGTGCTTCGTTCAGGGGGGAGATCAGGAAGTAGACTGTGGCAGACAGCAGACTGACAGCCACCATGTAGAGCAGGTTGCGCGTGGAGCGGTAGAGCATGCGCTGATCTAAGGTCCCGATAGCCAGTCCGATGCCGCAGATAGGGCCCATGAGCGGTGATATCAACATCGCACCGATAATGACAGCCGTTGAGTTGACATTCAGTCCGACAGAGGCAATGATGATGGCGAAAGCCAGCATCCACATGTTGCTGCCCTTGAACTCGATGGACTTGTCGATGGCAGTCACGGTGGCCTCATAATCTGTGTCCTCGCGGATGTTAAGCAAGTAGCGCATGCGTTGAACGGTGCGCCTGACGCGTTCGTTAATGGTCATGATTGACGTGTGTTTTTTTTCAGCACAAAGGTAGCGGCTAAGACTTGACTTTGCAAGGCCGTCGGATAAATGCTACCTTTGCCTTCATGATTGTATGCATCGCGGAGAAGCCGTCAGTCGGGCGTGACATCGCCGCCGTACTTGGGGCGGACAGACGCTTCAATGGCTATATGGAGGGCAACGGCTATCAGGTGACATGGGCCTTTGGACATCTGTGCCGTCTGTTCGAACCGCATGAGTATTACGAAATGTGGAAGCGCTGGGATCTGAGCCTGTTGCCGATGATTCCCGAGCATTTTGACGTGCGTGTGTCAGAAGATGAAGGCGTGCGGCGGCAGTTTGAAGTCATCCGTCAGTTGGTCAGTCAGGCAGAGATGGTCATCAACTGCGGTGATGCGGGGCAGGAGGGTGAACTGATTCAGCGCTGGGTGCTGTACTGTGCAGGATGTCGCTGCCCGGTGAAGCGGTTATGGATATCGTCACTGACTGAAGAGTCTATCCGTGAGGGATTCAATACGCTGAAAGATCAGCAGGAATATCACAATCTGTATTTGGCAGGGTATGCGCGAGCCATCGGCGACTGGCTGCTCGGTATGAACGCAACGCGGGCCTACACGCTGCGCTATGCAAGGCAGGAGCGGCAGGTGCTCTCTGTGGGGCGTGTGCAGACACCGACTCTGGCCCTTGTGGTGCGGCGTAATGAGGAAATAACACACTTCGTGCCCAAGCAGTATTGGGAGTTGAAAACCCGATATCGTGATGTGGTGTTTGCTGCCATTGTAAAAAAGACCGACGAAGAGGACGAAGATGCATCGACTGACACCAAGACGGGCCGTTGTGCAAAAACTGATGAACCGACAGGCATCCCGCCCATCAGGTCAGAACAGGAAGGTCAGCAGCTGTTGGAGCGAATCGGGCACGAGCCCTTTGAAGTGGTGAGTGTGCAGAAAAAGCCCGGCACGGAATATGCCCCAAGGCTCTTCGACCTTACCTCTCTGCAGGTTGAATGCAACAGGAAGTTCGGGTACACGGCGGAGCGGACGCTGCAACTGATACAGACGCTCTATGAGAAAAAAGTCACAACCTATCCGCGTGTTGATACAACTTACCTGAGCGACGACATCTATCCCAAGGTGCAGAATATCCTGCGTGGCATTGAGCCGCAATATCGCACCCTGGTTGCCCCCCTGCTTGACGCAAACTACAAACTGCCCAAGTCGAAAAAGGTCTTTGACAGTTCGAAGGTAACGGATCATCATGCCATTATCCCGACCGGACAGCGGGCAGATGCACTGACGGAAGATGAGCGCCGCGTGTTCGATCTGGTGGCGCGGCGGTTTGTGGCGGCGTTCTATCCGGAATGCAAGATATCGACGACAACGGTTATCGGCCGTGTGGCAGACGTGTCGTTCAAGGCGTCAGGTCGGCAGGTGCTCGAAGCCGGATGGCACGTCGTGTTTCAGCAGCAGGAGACTCCGGTTCAGGATACGGCGCAAGCAGTACAAGCCTCCATGCCGGAAGCCGCTGATGACTCATCGGCAGAGAAAACACTTCCTGCCTTCAGAAAAGGAGAGACCGGAGAGCATGTGCCACAACTGGTAGAGCGTTGGACTACGCCCCCGAAGCAGTATACAGAGGCCACGCTGCTGCGCGCGATGGAGACGGCGGGCCGTATGGTCGATGATGAAGAACTGCGAGACGCCATGAAAGAAAACGGGATAGGGCGTCCGTCCACCCGAGCCAGCATTCTTGAAACACTCTTTAAGCGCAATTACATCGTTCGCAAAGGCAAATCCATCTTGCCGACCCAAACGGGCATCCAACTCGTCTCGATTATCAGGCAAGACCTGTTGAAGAGCGCCGAACTCACTGGTCAGTGGGAACGCAAACTGCGCCTGATAGAGCGTGGAGAGTATGATCCGAGGCAGTTTCTCAATGAATTGAAGCAACTCGCGGAGAGTGTGGTCAATGACGTGCGCATCGTGGGTTCCGTCTGTCCTAAATGCAGGCAGGGACAACTCGTCAAAGGGCGGACGGCATACGGATGCTCGCGTTGGCGCGAAGGGTGTGACTATCGCCTCCCGTTCGTTGCCGGAGAGAAGGTGACTTCGGTATGACTCCGAATCTGACAGCCGTCAGGCAACTGTGACCCTGATGATGACACATGTAGTCATTGCCGTCTCTTCAAAACAGGGATATGGCAATGATTGTTTTCTTGTGCAATGATGATGAAGGAGAGGCGTGGCCAAGAAAGTGACAAACTTTCATATATGCCATGCCGGTGGTTGTCAGGACAACTAAAAAAGTGTACTTTTGTAAAATGACATAGAAGCACGATTCGGATATGAATAGTTTTCTGAAGAACGTATTGTCGACCATAGTGGGGCTGCTGGTGTTTTCGGTGGTAACGACGCTGTTGAGTATGTGTGTGCTGGTTCTGTTTGTTGTGGCAGCAGGGCAGAAGCCGGGTCTGTCGCAAAATTCGGTGTACGTGATTCGTCTGTCGGGAACACTCGTAGAGCGAGCCGAAGATGATCCGCTGGCCGTGTTGCAGGCCCTGATTGATGGAACAGACGAGCAGACACTCGGCCTGAACGAGGTGCTTGACAACATACGCAAGGCACAACAGGATCCGCGCATCAAGGGGATTGTACTCAAAGGAGGGACTCTGGATGCCGGGTATGCTTCGATGAGGGAAATACGCAATCGGTTGGAGGAATTTCGGGCAAGCGGTAAGTTCGTGCTGGCGTATGCAGATAACTACACACAGTCGAACTATTATCTGGCCAGTGTGGCAGATGAGATTATGCTCAACAGTCAGGGGACACTGTCATGGCAGGGACTGTCAACAAGGATCTTGTTCATGAGCCGTGCGCTTGATAAGTTGGGCGTGCAGATGCAGGTCTTCAAGGTTGGTACGTTCAAGTCGGCAGTAGAGCCTTATGTGCTTGACAAAATGAGTGAGCCGAACCGAGAGCAATACCAGACGTTGCTCCAGGACTTGTGGCACAACGTGAGAGATGATGTGAGCCGTTCGCGCAACATTCCGGCGACAACGCTTGACAGTCTTGCAGAGATTAACATGACTTTCGTTACCCAGTCGGACCTGATGGCATATCGGTTGATTGACCGTGTGGGCTATGTCAATGACATGGAGGAACTCGTGGCTGACTATTGTGGTACAGATGACTATAAGACAGTCTCGACAGACCAGATGAATGGAGTATGTGTCGGTCGGAGTAAGAAAACATCGAACGTAGTGGCCGTAGTTTATGCTGAAGGTGATATTGTCGATCAGGGAGGAGGCGGAATCGTAGGTGACAAGATGGCTGCCCAGCTGATAGACTTGGCCGAAGATGATGAAACGGACGCTGTCGTGCTCCGTGTGAACTCACCGGGAGGAAGTGCCTATGCCAGCGAGCAGATATGGAATGCTGTCCGTCTTGTGAAGGCTAAAAAGCCCGTTGTCGTTTCGATGAGTGACTATGCAGCATCCGGCGGATACTATATCTCCTGTGCGGCTGACAGGATACTGGCACAACCGACAACGCTCACAGGCAGTATCGGTATCTTCGGACTTGTTCCCAACATCGGGCCTCTGGCTGACAAAATAGGACTGAGTTTTGATGGAGTAAGCACTCATCGCCATTCAGGCGTGGAGTATGATTTGCTGTTTGGACAGGCAGATGGTGAAGAGCACCAGATGATTCAGGCAGAAGTTGAACGTGGCTACGATTTGTTTGTTCAGCGTGTGGCTGACGGGCGCGGAATTTCTGCAGACAGCGTCAGACAGATAG